>NZ_SPPA01000016.1:0-68235 GCF_004569585.1 Muribacter muris
AAGAGCATTTTGAACTGTATTTGAAGGAATGTGAATGGCGTTTTAACCACAGTGAAATAAAAGTTCAATTTTCCATTTTAAAACAATTAGTAAAGCAGAATTTATTCTAGTTATCTAGTACAGCCCCAAAAAGTAATGAAAAGATAAGATTATCTTATGGAAACTATTCCTCTTTATATTTACCAGCAAGCAAGGCTCAGCCGGGATCCAAGATTCGATGGGAAGTTTTTCATTGCGGTAAAATCTACGGGCATTTTTTGTCGAACTATATGTCCAGTAAAACTGCCTCTAGAAAAAAATGTAAAATATTTTAATACTAGAGAAGAAGCGATTGAAGAAGGATTTCGTCCTTGCTTACGTTGTAAACCTGAATATTCACCAAAATACAATGATATTTCTAAACAATCAATAATAGTTAATAATATTATCTCAAAGATTCAAGCAGGAGAATTAATAACATCGCCTATCACTAAAATTGCAGCTAAGGTTTTTACCTCTCCGCGAAACCTAAATAAAATGTTTGTTAAATATTGTGGTATGTCATTAAAAAAATTCCAGAATATTAATAAAGCGATCTTTGCGCAAAAGCTACTGACCCAATCTAATCTATCAATTATTGAGATTTCTAATTTATGTGGTTATAGCTATATAACGGGATTATACGAGTTATTGTATAAACATACAAAAATTTCTCCAGGAAAAATAAAATCTATGAATGAAAAAAAGAAAGTAAACTTTCTTACAAAAGATAAGGAAGTGCACATCAGAATTCCATATTTTATGAATTATGATTGGAGCTATTTTTTATCATTTCAATCTAAAAGATTGATTGCTTCAGTAGAATCTATTGATGGAAATATGTATAGCAGAAATATCATATTTAATGGAATATATGGAAGATTTAGAATTTTTCCTGAGAATAAATCATTTAATATCTTCCTTTCAAATAACTTACTTCCCGTTTTACCAGAAATTCTAAGACATATTTCTGAGATGTTTGACTTAAATAGCAATATAGCTTTGATAGAAAGTAGTTTATCTTCTGCTTACCCAGAACTAACTATAAAACCTGGACTTCACATTCCAGGAGTATTTTGTCCGTTTGAGGCAGGTGTTAGAGCTATATGTGGACAACAAGTGTCAGTCGCAGCTGCAACTAACCTACTTAATCAATTTGTTACGATATTTTCAAGACTTGATAAGTATGGTAACACTTATTTCCCTTTACCATCAGATATTAAAAAAGACTTATTAAACAAACTTAATACAATGAGTTCAAAAAAGCAACATTTTATTCATTTTCTCAATGGTGTTTAAATCATAATATTGAAGAAGATATTGATGATTTAATATCAGTTAAGGGAATTGGAAAATGGACTATTAACTATATAAAGCTAAGAGCATTTAATCATTCTGATATATGGATGGGTAGCGATCTAGGGATTAAAAAAGCAACAAAGAAATTGGTATCATTTAATGAAGAAAAAGCAGCTCCGTGGAGAAGTTATCTCAGCATTCAATTATGGAGTAATTTATAATGTTATTTAGTGATCAACTTATATGTCCAGAATCATTTCCCTGGAAATTTGCTGATATTATATCTTCTGATACCTCTATTGTATCAATATTATTCTCGAATAAAAAACTAGATACTAATCCTAATGATATTACGCATGAGTGTAAATTACAATTATCTAAATATTTTAACAAAGAGTTAGTAGATTTTGAATTACCCCTCATTGAAGCAAAATCAAATTTTTTCAAGTCTGTTTATATTGAGTTGTTAAGAACTCCCTGTGGCATAACAACTACCTATAAAAAAATTGCAAAAAATCTTGGTTCAGCTAAAAAAGCAAGAGCTGTTGGACTCGCCTGTGCAAGTAACCAAATTTCAATAATTATTCCATACCACAGAGTGTTAAACTCGGCTAATCAATTGAATGGGTATGCGGGAGGTTTATCAGCAAAGGCATGGTTACTTGAACATGAAAAAAATTTTTAAATCTTTAGAAAGTATACAAAGCAATAGCAAGAAGTTTAAGGCTCTTGAGAACTTAAATTTATATATTGAAAATAACCTTAAACTAGTTGAGTACCCTAATTTTGCTAGAAAAAGGCTGCCAGTATATAAGTTTTGGTATGAAGTTTATTATGAAGAGATGAGAAGGAATATAACAGACCTTAATCATTCTAGAAGAATTATTTTTGACGATTTAGAGCCAAATTCCTTGTTATTTTGTTTTCTAGATAATGATAAAGTTGTTGGAAGTGTTCGTTTATCCACTATGAATGATGTTAGAAAATCTCATTACATAGATATGTTAAAAGATATTTTTAATAATGATTATGTTTTTCTAACTAAACTTATCGTGAGTAAAAATTATAGGAATGCTAGTCTTGGCAAAGAATTAATAAGAATAGCTGAGAATTTAGTTTACAAAAGTAATAAGCGTTATTTAATATTAGATTGTAATGATTATATGATACCTTACTTTGAAAATTCAGGATTTCAATTATTAACAAATTTTGCAGTAACAAGCCCACACTATGGAAACGTCTATTTAATGTTAAAGGAAATCTAAATATGACTATTTTATTACAAAGTCAAAAGCATGATGAAATTTACTCAAAGAGAGTAAATCGAACAATACCTTTTTTAGGAATTGATGAAGAGGAGCAACAAGAAGCCCAATATCGTTTATCTCAAGCAACTGTTGGTATTGCTGGGGCTGGAGGTATAGGAGGAGCAATGGCTGTTCGTTTAGCTCGGTTTGGTGTTAAAAAGATAAAAATAGCTGATCCTGATACATTTGACTATACAAATATTAATCGTCAATTAGGCGCTAATATTGAAAATGTAGGTAAAAATAAAGCCCATGTAGTTGGGGAGATGGCTTATAAGATAGCCAAAGATGTCGATGTTGAGATTTTTGATGAAGGAATTACACGGCAGACTGCAGGAGAGTTTGTTAGGGACTGTGATTTAATTCTTGATCAAGTCGACTTTTCACTAATAGATGAAAAATTTGCTTTACATCAAGCATTTAGAAATGAAGATAAATGTAAGATGATTTTAGCCTGCTCAGTTATTGGTTGGAGTGCGCATTTATATAAATTCCTTAAATCCAGTTTACCGATTGAAGAGTGGTATTCCTTTTCAGATACAGAATCCATAGTAAGTCTTGCCAATAGCAATAAGACACAGAGAGGATGCTAAAATTGTGGTCTCCACGTTTTCCTCTATTTCCCTCATTTAAAAAGATAATGGGATGGATTAAAAAAAATGATAGTCTCCCAATATTCGCAGGCTCTCCTCCTGTTGCAGAAGGATTGTTAACACAAAGAGCTATTTTATGCTTAATAGATAAAGAATACCCGCCCTATGCAACAACTTTACCACCAATTCCCTCAATTTATATTTATGATGCTGCACAATTACAAGGCGATATATATTTGTCTGATGGCGATATAAAAAATCAAATAGAGATTAATCGTTTTAATTCAATACTTGGAGGAAAATAACGTGGAAAATAATAAAACTCATGCAGATATTATAGAAAGTGCTAGCGTTACTTCACTAATGCGCTTTTTGCTTTCAGGTAAAAATGAAAAAGTTCCAAACCCAGACTCATACGGTCGGTATTTTGTTAATGGTAAATGGGCTAAATTTCTAGATAATATAGATAATTCAAAATTTGAAATGCAAAAAAATTGCCTGGATGCCTTTATTACCATTTAATTAGGACACTTAAGTTTGATGAATCCTTATACAAGTGGTTATACTCTCACAAAAATTCTCAGGTAATAATTCTTGGGGCTGGATTTGATTCTCGTTCTATGAGATTCGCCCAAACACTTAATGAAATGAATACTGTTTTATTTGAGGTTGATCTTAGTGCCATGTTAGATTTCAAACTAAAAATAATTACTAAATATAACCTAAAAACTAATAATGCCTATTATCAAGTACCGTGTAATTTTAATGATAGGCAGTTAATAAATTGTTTTAAAGAATATGATATATCCCCTCAAAAACCTACATTAATATTATGGGAGGGAGTTACTTATTTTTTACCTGAGTCAGTTATAAAAATGGTTTTAAAAGAACTTAGACATTATTTTTCTTCTGAATTACAGATAACTTTAGATTATGCCTATAGAGATTATGTGGAGGGTAACTTAAACTATTATGGTGCAAGGGAATTATATGATGTATTAGTAGAGATAAATGAGCCTCATTTTTTTGGGCTTAATTTTAATGAAAGTGAAAATTTTTTTGAACAACTTGGGTTTAATACAAAGGAGAATCTTTCTGCGATGATGCTTGAATCTAAATTTTTACGAGATAATTTTGGTCATTCTGTTGGGCTTCCTCATGTATTTAATGCTATGGCTGACATAGTTTCAGATAAATAGGGAAATAATACTATGTCAAAGGAAAAATTTAAATCATTACATGATAAAAATCATTTTTTATAATTAGGTAATTGCCAGAATTTTCCATCTTCCCTATTAACAAGGTAGAAACGGGCGATAGACGCTTGGATATTTTTGAGTTTATCGCCTATTGCAAAGGCTTAGGGCTTGATCCCATTCAACTGCTGCAGGAAATTGAGCGAAAATTTGGCAATTAAGCCGAAAACACGCGGTGAGATTTGTTCGATTTTTTGCAAAATCCGTTAGAATAGTCAGCGTAACGGAGGCACAATGAAAACCCTGATTCTTTATCTCACTCAAGACGGGCAAACCCGCAAAATCGCCGAAAAAATGGCACAGATTATCGGTAATACCACCCTTATTTCCCTCAGAGAACAACCTGATTTACCCGAAGCACATTTAAGTCAATTTGACCAAATTATCATCGGCGCATCTATCCGCTACGGGCATTTCGACCCGATATTAGAACGCTTTATTCAGCAGCATTATGCGTTGCTTAACGCAAAACGCTCCGCCTTTTTTAGCGTTAATCTTACCGCCCGTAAAGCCAACCGCAACACGCCGCAAACGAACACTTATACTCGAAAATTATTGGAACGCATTGCGTGGCAACCAACTTTTGTTGAAGTATTTGCCGGTGCATTATTGTACCCTCGCTATCGCTGGTTCGACCGTATGATGATCCGTTTTATTATGAAAATCACCCAAGGGGAGACGGATACCCGCCGAGAGTATGAGTACACCGACTGGCAACAGGTCGCCCAATTTGCGGAAAAACTGCGTAAAGTTGCTTAAAGAGAATACACAATATTAACAATTTCATTATAATTGCGCCCAAATTGCAGTCGGGCAATTGATGATTGGATAATTAGGAAAACTAAATGAGCATTTTAAAAGAGTTCCGTGAATTTGCGGTAAAAGGTAATGTAGTAGATTTGGCGGTCGGTGTGATCATCGGCGGCGCATTCGGTAAAATCGTGTCTTCTTTAGTCAGTGATGTCATTATGCCACCTATCGGCTGGTTAATCGGCGGCGTCGATTTCAAGGATTTGGCGATCGTATTGCAAGAAAAACAGGGCGAAACCGAAGCGGTAATGTTGAAGTACGGTGCATTTATCCAAAACGTTTTTGACTTCTTAATCATTGCAATGGCAGTATTCGCAATGGTGAAAGTGATTAATAAGTTGAAAAAAGCCCCAGCTCCGGAGCCGGAAAAAGCCCCTGAACCTACCGCAGAAGAAAAATTACTCACCGAAATTCGTGATTTATTAAAAAATAAATAACCGATTTTCTTTAAAATCCACCCGTTGCGGTGGATTTTTTGTTCCAGCTCAATTCACAGGGGATTAAACGAGATTTCCCCTTTATTTTACTCTCGGCAAGCGGTTAGAATACCGCTGTTTTTTGCAAATGACGGATCGCTTATGCTTGCCGAACTGGGCTATTTTTGTTTGATTTTCGTGGTGGGCATTGCTGCCTTACAGGTGTTGTTTTCAGTGGTGGGAGAAATAACACGCCGAGCGGATTTGCTCGGTCTTAATCCACTGTTAAGCGGCATTCAATCACTCCTCTGCCTCACTGCCTTTGCCTGCCTTGCCTACGGTTTTTTAACGGACGATTTTTCTCTCAGTTACGTTGCCGCCCACTCTAATTCGCAATTACCCGCTTTTTTTAAGTTCGCAGCAACTTGGGGCGGGCACGAGGGTTCAATGCTATTCTGGCTGACTGCGCTTGCCTTGTGGACAGGGGTATTTTGCCTATTTTCCGGAAAAATCGACCGCTTGTTTGCGCACCGCACCCTTGCGGTACTAGCGTTGATCATCTTTGGCTTTGCACTGTTTATTGTGTGGGTATCCAATCCGTTTGAGCGTCAATTTCCGCCGCCACCGCAAGGGCGGGATCTTAACCCAATGCTGCAAGATATAGGCCTGATTTTTCACCCGCCGTTGCTCTATCTCGGCTATGTCGGCTTTGCAGTCAGCTTTGCAATGACGGTGGCAATGTTGCTGGGCGGTGTATTTGATTATGCGATTGCCCGTTGGATTCGCCCGTGGACAATGATTGCGTGGGGTTTTCTCACCGCCGGCATTTTGTTGGGTGCGTGGTGGGCGTACTACGAACTGGGCTGGGGCGGTTGGTGGTTTTGGGATCCGGTTGAGAATGCCTCTTTAATGCCGTGGCTGCTCGGCACGGCGTTAATCCACAGTTTGATCGTGAGCGAACAGCGGGGCATTTTCAGCTATTGGACAATCCTGCTCGCTATTTTTGCCTTTGCCTTGAGCTTACTCGGCACATTTATTGTCCGCTCCGGTGTTTTAACCTCGGTGCACGCTTTTGCGGTCGATGCCGATCGGGGCATTGCACTGTTGGTTTTATTCTTCAGCCTCAGCTTTGTTGCGCTCTCGCTTTTTGCCCTTAAAGTAAATCTGTGGCAGGGAGAAGTGCGTTTCAAACTGCTATCCAAAGAGACGGCGTTGCTTACCCTCAACAGCTTATTTGCCTTGGCAACCGGCGTGGTGATCCTCGGCACATTTTACCCGATGATTTTCAGCGCAATGAACTGGGGGGCGATCTCGGTCGGTGCGCCCTATTTCAACAGTATCTTTACACCTTTAGCCCTCATATTGCTTGGCATAATGGGCTTTGCCACGATTTTACGCTGGAAAAGCCTGCCGAAAAAAAGGGTATGGCAGCGGTTGTCCTTGCTGCCGATTGCGGTTCTGCTTAGCCTTGGGTTGAGCTACCATACGGTTGCACAGCAATCCGCGCACATCGTTTCGCCCCTTGCGACCCTGTTTATCAGCCTAGCGATATGGGTTGGTCTGACGCACATTCCTTATCGGCAATTTATGTGGCAGATCCGACCGCTTGCAATGCGGCTTGCTCATATTGGCTTTGCGATTTGTGCGATTGGGGCAATGATGAACAGCTATTATGGCGATGAAATCGGGGTACGTTTGAAACCAAATGACACGGCAAGTTTAGCGGGATTTCACTTCCATTATGCCGAACACCGGTATGATGTCGGGCAAAATTACACTGCTGAAATTGCCGCCTTTACGATTAGCGATCGCCAACATCGACCGCTCGGCACGGTTTATCCTGAACGGCGTTACTACGATATTCGCACAATGACAATGGCGGAAGTCGGCTTGGCACACAAAGGGTTGGACGACATTTATATTGTGATGGGCGATAAGTTCGGCAATAAAGAGTATGCGTTCCGTTTGCACTATAAACCCTATGTCCGTGCCTTGTGGCTCGGCGGTATTTTGATGGTGTTTGCCGCATTGCTGGCAATGGTTGGCTATCGGCAGAAAAATCTGTTGTCTGTCAAATAACAAAAGTGTTCATTTGTAATAAACAATTTTATTTGTTAGTATTAAACAAATTTGTTTGATAGTGATAAACAGAGAGGGGAGACTATGATGAGAAAATCCGATCTGCTGGCAGCCATTGAAAATCAGCAGAGCAGGCTCGTATTGCAGAAAAGCTACCCGCGTAAAGCATTGAAAAACCTAAATTTATTGCCTGATTTTGCGCTGATAGTATCGGGTATTCGCCGCTGTGGAAAAAGCACATTACTGGCTCAGTTACTTTCAGAGCAGATTTTGCAGGTACTGTTTATCAATTTTGATACACCGACATTGTTTGATTTTCAGTTTAACGATTTTCAGCTGTTAGATGAAATTATTCAGGAAAAGCAGGCAAAAATACTGTTTTTTGATGAAATTCAAGCGGTTGAAAACTGGGAAATTTATGTAAGAGGTAAGCTCGATCAGGGCTATCAAGTGGTAGTAACAGGCTCAAACGCTTCACTATTAAGTCGTGAATTAGGCACAAAATTAACAGGGCGGCATATTACCGAAGAGCTATTTCCCTTTTCTTATATAGAGTTTTGTGAATATCTAAATAAACCGTTTGATGCAAGTTCTGTAAAAGACTATTTAACGCAAGGCGGTTTTCCGCAATATTTAACCTTGCAGAAAAATGAGATTTTAGAAATGTTAATTAACGATATTTTATATCGTGATATTATCGTGCGGTATAATATTCGTAATGAAACGGCGATTAAACAGTTACTGTTATTCTTAGCAGGGAATGTGGGTAATTTAATTTCTGCAACTAAATTAAAAGCCCTCATCAATATTACCAGCACGGCGACAGTACAGGAATATTTATCGCATTTAGAAAAAAGCTATTTAATTTTTCTGTTACCCAAATTTAGTTATTCTTATAAATCTCAATTAGTCAATCCGCGCAAAATCTACTTTATTGATAATGGGTTACAACAGGTTATCAAGCCTTCTTTCACTGATGATTGGGGTAGAAAATTAGAAAATGCTGTATTTTGGTCGTTACGTCAAAAAACACAAGAACTTTATTATTTTAATGAAAATAACAAAGAGTGCGATTTTATTTTTTGCCAGAACAATACACCAAAACAGGCAATTCAAGTATGCCTAACATTAAATGCAGAAAATAACCGTCGAGAGCAAGAAGGGCTATTAGACGCAATGCACTATTTTAATTTGGATAAAGGCTATATTATTACCCTCGATCAAACGGATAAAATACTTATTGGGAATAAAGTGATTGAAGTTCTACCATTTTATTCTGATTGGCTGTCATATTTGGAATAAACAATGAAAAAAGCGCTTCTCTTTTTACCCTTAATTTTATTACTGGCGGTGGTCTTTTTTTTAGTGGTTCAACTGAAAAATCCGGATAATCTTGCACCGAGCGAAGATTGGAGGGGCAAGCCGTTTCCGGAATTTAGCCTGCCACATTTGCAGGATATAAATGCGGTGCTTAGCAAAGAGAGCTTGCCGAAAGAGCCGTTTATTTTGAATGTGTGGGGCAGTTGGTGTACTTGGTGCATTAAAGAGTTTCCGATACTCTTGGCAATGAAAGACAAGGGCGTGCCGATTGTGGGGCTGACTTACGCCGATCGCCCTGACGATGCCCGCCAAGCTCTTAAAAAATGGGGAGATCCTTTTGTGTTCGTGATCGATGATTACGCTAAAGCAATGCTGATCGGCACTTTAAATATCAATTCCGCACCCACCAGCTATTTAATTGATAAACAAGGGGTGATCCGCTATCAGCAAAAAGGCTATAACCCTAATTTTGAGCAGGATTTTCTGCCCCGTTTAGAGCAACTAAGGCAGGAAAGCCGATGAAAACACACTTATTCGCACTGGGGCTTGGGCTAACTCTTTTTGCCCAAGCTGAAATGGTCGATACCTTTCAATTTCACTCCGATGCCGACAGAGTGCGGGGCGTGGCATTGGCAAAATCGCTCCGTTGCCCGCAATGTCAAAATCAGAATTTGGTGGAATCCAACGCCAGCCAAGCCTACAAACTGCGTTTGGAAGTATATGAAATGGTTAATCAAGGCAAAAGTGATGCGGAAATTATCCGACTGATGACCGAGCGTTTTGGGGATTTCGTCAATTATAAACCACCGCTCAATAAGCATACTTGGGCGCTATGGGGGCTACCTTTCGGCTTGCTTGCAGCAATATTAGCGGCGATTGCTTGGCGTGTTAAAAGGAGATCAAAATGCCATTAAGAGATCGGTTAAACCAAGCGCATTATCAGCAAGCGGTTCGATCCGCCCGCTTTTTTGAAAAAGACGAGCAGCAGGCGTGGCTGGCTGAAGTTGCCGATCGCCACGCATTTGAACAGGCACAGCAAGCGGCATCGGCTTTGCAACAAAATGCGTCAAAACGACCGCTTGCAAAACGTGCTGTGTGGGCGTTAGCCGGTGTGTTATTACTTTGCAGCGGTTATTATTGGCAGACAGGGCGTTTGCAGATTGTACAAGCGGGGCAGCAAGCCTTTAGCGATTTTCAACAGCAGACCCAAAACGAAGATAGCCAACAACGCAACGATCACTATATTGTCAGCCTACAAAATCAACTCCGCCAAGATGTGAATAACGGCGAGCTTTGGCTGGAACTGGGGCAAGCCTACTCGCTGAATAATGAGTTTGAATCGGCGTTGATCTGCTTTGATTATGCCCGACGGCTACTTGGGGCAAAGCCCGCTATTTTAGGCGCAATGGCGAGTGCCGATTACTATCAACACAAACAAACGCTCACCCCACAGGGTAAGAAATGGATTGAACAGGCGTTGTTGCGTGATCCGAAAGAGAGTACCAGCCTATTGCTCCTTGCCTCTAATGCCTTTTTGCACAATCAATTTAGTGAGGCAATCGGCTACTGGGAACAGGTGCTGGAGAGTGAAAATCCGGCGATCGATCGTCAGGCGATTATCAAAAGTATCAAAATGGCACAGCAACGGATTACGACATCAAAATAAATATAAATTCATTTTTATTGCATAATTATTCATTTTAGCTTGTCATTCGGATCAAATCTGCATACACTAGCTTGCAATTCATTTTGACAGGAGTTGCAATGGCACAATATCGCATTTTTGTGGACGGCGCAGTCGGCACAACGGGGTTGCGTATCCACGAACGCTTGAGCAATCAGGCGGACATTCGGCTTTTAACTCTCGCAGAGAACGAGCGGAAATGTTTAACCGCCCGCCTCGCTAAAATCCGTGAAGCCGATCTCACATTTCTTTGCTTGCCCGATGAAGCAGCACGCGAGATTATTGCTTTAGCCCCCGATACTGCCCGCATTTGCGATACGTCCACAGCCCACCGCACTCACGCCGATTGGGTTTACGGCTTAGCGGAATTAAGCGGTCAGCGGGAAAAAATTGCATCAGCAAAACGGGTTGCCGTGCCGGGCTGCCACGCCACCGGCTTTATCAGTCTGATCCGCCCGTTGATTGAGCGGCAAGCCTTGGCAGCGGATTATCCATTGAGCTGCCAATCGCTGACCGGCTATTCCGGTGGCGGTAAACCAATGATTGCAGACTATCAAGCCACCGATCGCCCCGCTGCTCTTAATGCGCCCCGTCTATACGGGCTCGGTTTACTGCACAAACATTTACCGGAAATGCAGCGGTTTACCGGTAGCCAAGCCGCCCCGATTTTCACACCGGTGGTCGCCGATTATCACAGCGGAATGCTGGTGAGCGTGCCGCTTCCCCTTGCGGCAATCAACGCACCGTTTCGTAGCGGTGAAACCGTTCAACAATTATTGGCAGATTATTACTGCCATACCAAATTGATTCGGGTACAGCCTCACGCTCAAATGGATACAGACGGTATGTTGGCGGCAAACGCATTAGCCGGCAAAGATCACCTTGAGATAAACGTCTTTAGCAACGAACATCAACTTTTGCTGACTGCACGATTCGATAATCTCGGCAAAGGGGCATCGGGGGCGGCAATTCAATGTATGAACTTAATGCTGGGTCGTAACGAAACGGCAGGCTTGGAATGGCACTAGGACAAAATATGCAGACCACACAACTTACTATTCAGCCTCAATCAACGCGACTTGCCCAATACACCGGCAAAACGATTGTGGTGAAATACGGCGGCAATGCGATGATTAACGATACGCTGAAACAGGCGGTAATGCAGGATTTACTTGCACTCAACCAACTTGGGATTAGGCTTGTCTTGGTTCACGGCGGCGGGCCGGAAATTTCACAGGGCTTGAAGCAGATCGGCAAGGAAAGTCAATTTATTCAGGGCTTACGGGTAACGGATCGAGATACGATCGAGATTGTGCTACAAATGTTAGCCGGCAAAGTGAATAAACAGTTGGTTGCCCTATTACAAGGAAAGGGCGTAGGGCTGTCCGGCATTGACGGGGCAATGTTGCAATGCCAAAAATGCACGGCTCACGGCGATCTTGGCTTTGTCGGCGAGATTGTAAACGTCGATCCGACCTTAGTGAAATTAGCACTAGAGAGCGGTTTTATTCCGGTGATCTCAACAGTCGGGGTGAGCAGCGAAGGGGAGATCTACAATATCAACGCTGACACGGCTGCCAGCCAAATAGCCATTGCACTCGGTGCAGCCAAATTGGTCAGTATGACGGATATTGCCGGCCTGTTGAGAGATCCGCAGGATCCGCACAGCCTGATGACGTCGGTGAGCTTAAATGACGTGCAGCAGCTAATAGATAATGGGGTTATTCAAGGCGGAATGATCCCCAAAATTCAAGGTTGTGTCGATTTTCTCACAAATGGCGGCGAGGAAGCCTCAATTATTGACGGGCGGATCGCTCATGCTATTTTCAATGAGTTACTCGGCGAAGAACGTTGCGGCACCACATTATATGGAGCGAATTGTCAATGATAAGCGAGCAGATCAAACAATTAGATAGCCACTATATTGCCCAAACTTACGGGCGGTTTGACTTAGTTTTGAGCCACGGTAACGGCTGCGAGGTATGGGACAGCGAGGGCAACAAATACCTTGATTTTACCAGCGGCATCGGCACGAACAGTTTGGGCTGGGGCGATACGCAGTGGGTCGCCGCAGTTGCACAGCAAGCCGCCAAATTGCAGCACTGTTCCAATCTTTTTTATAGCGAACCGGCTGCGCAATTAGCCGAAAAATTAGCCCAAGCAAGCGGTCTAAAACGGGCATTTTTTTGCAATAGCGGGGCGGAAGCAAATGAAGGGGCAATTAAAACGGCACGCAAATACAGTGCGGATAAATACGGCGCAAATCGCTCGACCATTATTACCCTAGAAAATTCCTTTCACGGTCGTACTCTTTCGACCCTAGCTGCGACCGGGCAGGCGGTGTTTCACCAACATTTTTCGCCGTTTACCGCAGGCTTTGAGCATCTTCCACCCAATGATCTTGCCGCTTTAACCGCTCGGCTTGCCGACAATGATGTTTGTGCGGTAATGCTTGAGATTGTACAGGGCGAGGGCGGTGTTAATTCACTGACACAAGCCTATTTACAAGGCGTACAAGCCCTTTGCCACCAGCAAGATGTGCTGCTGATTATTGACGAAGTGCAAACGGGCATTGGGCGTACCGGCTCACTGTTTGCGTACCAACAGTTTGATTTAACACCGGATATTGTTACCCTTGCCAAAGGGCTTGGCGGCGGCTTGCCTATCGGCGCATTTTTGTTGGGCGAAAAATGCCAAGACACATTGGGGAAAGGCGATCACGGTTCAACTTACGGCGGTAATCCGGTCTGCTGTGCGGCAGCCAATGTGGTATTAGACCGCCTTGATACCGCTTTTCTTAATGAGGTGCAACAAAAAAGCGCTTGGCTGCGAGCACGTTTAGCTGTTTTACCGAAGGTCAAATCCGTCAGCGGTTTAGGGCTAATGATCGGGGTTGAATTTGAGGCGGTCATTGATGCACAACAAATTGTCGCCGAAGGTATTCAGCACGGTTTATTGATGCTGACCGCAAAACAGAAATTGCGCCTGCTCCCGCCATTGACGATCAGCCAGTCAGCTCTTGAGCAGGGGATCGCCATTTTAACCAATATTTTAATATCAAAATCGTTTTAGCCCTTTAACAAGCGGTCGGTTTAGATGATGTTCTGACAAAAAATCATCAAAAAACCGACCACTTACATTTTGGGTATGCTCTCTGTTATACTCTTTCCATTGTGTAAAGTGATTTTAACGGGATATGATGGGACTCTTTGAATCTATTTTGATCATTATTTTATTGATTATCATCAGTGCGATTATTTCCTCAAGTGAAATTTCCCTTGCCGGTTCACGCAAGCTCAAATTGCAGCAATTAGCGGCAAACGGCAATAAAAAAGCCGAGCAAGTGATTGCGTTGCAAGCGCAGCCGGGGCAGTTTATTACGGTGGTGCAAATCGGGCTGAATATGGTTGCCGTCTTGGGCGGTATGATCGGGGAGGGTTCGCTCACCCCTTATGTGCATCAATTTTTAAGTCAGTATAGCCAAGCGGAATGGCTGGAAAGTGCGGCATCGTGGCTTTCATTTGCGATTGTTACGGTGTCTTTTATTATCTTTGCCGATTTAATGCCGAAGCGGTTGGCAATGGCAAATTCGGAAAATGTGGCGATCAAAATGGTCGGGATTATGTCGTTTTTTATCCTGATCTTTAAGCCGTTGGTGATTATTTTAGATGCAACGGCAAATATGCTTTTCCGACTATTACGGATTTCAACCGTCCGCCAAGATACGATGACGTCCGATGACATTATCGCAATGGTTGATGCTGGCGCAGAGGCGGGGGTGCTAAAAACCCAAGAGCAATATTTGATCGAGAATATTTTCGATATGCAGCAGCGCACGGTAACATCGACAATGACGACCCGTGAAAATATCGTCTATTTGGATAAGGGCCTTTCCCGCCAGCAGATATTGGATTCGCTGAGTGAAAATTCCCATTCCAAAGTGGTGATCTGCGACAGTAGCCTCGATAAAATTTTAGGCTATGTGGAATCCCACACTTTGCTGACGCTCTATTTGCGTGGGGAAGAAGTTTCCCTCACCGATAACCGTGTGCTACGCAAAGCACTTTATATTCCCGATACTCTCTCACTATTTGAGGTGCTGGAACTGTTTAAATCCTCGGGCGAAGATTTTGCGGTCATTATCAATGAATATGCGTTGGTTGTCGGTATTGTAACGCTGAATGACGTGATGAGCATTGTAATGGGCGAGCTTGTCTCCAATGAAGAAGAGCAAATTGTCCGCCGTGATGAAGATTCGTGGCTGATTGACGGCTCTACCCCTTTGGAAGATGTGATGCGGGCGTTGGAGATTACCCAATTTCCAAATGAAGAAAATTATGAAACGATTAGCGGATTTATGATGTATATGCTGCGTAAAATTCCGAAAAAGACCGATTTCGTGCTGTACGATAAGTATAAATTTGAAATTATTGATACGGAAAACCTGAAAATCGATCAGTTAATGGTTTCATTGCGTAAAGATTTAAAAAGCGAGGAATAGCCAATGATCACCCTCTATCATAACCCGAAATGCAGTAAATCCCGTGAAACGCTGGCGATTTTGCAGGCAGGCGACGTTGAAGTGCAGATTGTCGAATATCTCAAAACCCCTTTAACGGCACAGACGATTGAGCGGTTAATTCGGGAAAGCGGCATCAGTGTTCAGCAAGCAATGCGAACCGATGTGGCTGCCTATCAGCAATTTATTGCCGAAAAAACATTGAGTGATACACAGTTGATTACATTAATGGCGACCTATCCGGAATTGCTCAACCGCCCTTTTGCAAGCGGTGAGAAAGGCACAAGATTTTGCAGACCGCCTGCATTAGTCAATGAATTATTATAGGGAGGCGATAATGAAAAAGATTTTACTGCTTAACGGCCCAAACCTTAATATGCTCGGCAAACGAGAGCCTCATCTTTACGGGTCGCAAACGTTGTCAGATATTGAACAGCACTTGCAGCAAGCGGCAGCGCGCTACAATCTCGCATTGGATTATTTTCAGTCGAACAGCGAGCAAGCCTTGATAGAACGTATTCATCAGGCTTTTCAGCAGGTCAATTTTATTATTATCAATCCAGCGGCGTTTACCCATACTAGCGTGGCGTTGCGTGATGCGTTACTGGCAGTAGCAATCCCTTTTGTCGAGGTGCATCTCTCTAATGTTCACGCCCGTGAACCGTTTCGCCACCATTCCTATTTGAGCGATATTGCCAAAGGAGTGATCTGCGGCTTAGGTGCAAAAGGCTATGATTATGCGCTGGATTATGCCGCGCATTATTTACAGGCTCACTAAAACAAAAGGCACAGCGTTTAACTGTGCCTTTCTCATTCCTATTGATTAAGGTTTATAGATAATCTCGACACCTTCATCGTCTTCTTCCGTCCAACCGTCATCGTCCAGATCGTCCCAATCCTCTTCTGTAATCGGATTTTGCATCGCTTGTTGGTGGTAATCGTCCCACTTAAAGGCAACCACTTCCGTAGCCGGTTTTTCTTCGGCGTCAAGGCGAGGGTTAGCCTCGATAAAATCCATAATATCACGGGTAAGGGCTTGCACATTTTGACCGGTGGCGGCGGAAATAAGGTAATAATCGCCCTCCCAGCCGATTTGTTCGGCAATCTCTGCTGCTCTTTGTGCCGCTTCTTCTTCGCCGATCGTATCAATTTTATTAAAGACCAGCCATTGCGGTTTTTCGGCTAATTTTTCGCTATATTGATAGAGTTCCGATTCAATCACTGAAATATTTTGTGCCGGATCACTCTCGTCAATCGGCATAATATCTACCAAGTGAATCAGTACTCGGCAGCGTTCCAAGTGTTTTAAGAAACGGATACCCAGCCCTGCGCCGTCCGCCGCACCTTCAATTAACCCCGGAATATCAGCCACGACAAAACTGCGATCCGAGCCGACTCTCGCCACCCCAAGACTTGGTACAAGCGTGGTAAATGGATAATCGGCGACTTTCGGCTTCGCCGCAGATACCGCACGGATAAAGGTTGATTTGCCCGCATTGGGTAAACCCAGCATTCCGACATCAGCCAACAGCATCAATTCCAGTTGTAAATCCCGCTTTTCACCCGGAGTACCATTGGTTTTTTGGCGAGGCGCGCGGTTTACTGAGGATTTAAAGCGGGTATTGCCTAAACCGTGATAACCGCCTTTTGCCACCAGCATTTTCATACCGTGTCGGGTTAAATCGCCCAGCACTTCCTGTGTATCGTGGTCGATTGCGCGCGTCCCGACCGGCACTCGCAAGGTAATATCTTTGCCCCGATGCCCTGTACAACCGGCACTGCGCCCATTCTCACCACGCCCTGCGGCAAAGCGTTTTTCAAAGCGGTAGTCAATCAGCGTGTTTAAGTTTTCATCGGCAATTAGATAGACATCACCGCCATCACCGCCATCGCCGCCGTCCGGCCCGCCTTTGGGGATAAATTTCTCACGGCGGAAGCTGACACAGCCGTTCCCGCCATCACCTGCCTCAACGCGAATCAAGGCTTCATCAATAAATTTCATTTTAATGTCCTAAAATCTTCTAAAAATGGCGACATTTTAGCAGAGAATTGAAAATGTGGCTAAAGCTAGAGGGTATCACGCGTAAAAATGCACATTTTATTTCAGTACATTTGCTATATATTCAAGGTACTCTCTTTGCAAATTTTCCGCCAAAACGAAGCGCTTGCAATCAGCGTAAATGCAACTTTTTTACCAATACATTCAGCAGTACGCCATAAAGCGGTAAAAAGAGCAGTAGGCTGACGAACAGTTTGAATGCGTAATCCACAAGGCTGATGGTAAACCAATGCTCCGCCATATAAGCATCGCTGCTTTGGTGGAAAGCGACGGCAAAGAACACAAAAGTATCAATAAAGCTGCCGAGAATGGTCGAACACGCCGGTGCAAGCCACCAGGTTTTACCTTGACGCAGGCGGTTAAACACCAAAATATCCAGTAATTGTCCCACAACATAGCCGGCAAAGCTGGCTAGAGCAATCCGAAAGACGAAGAAATTAAACTCGGCTAAGGTACTCAATCCTTGAAATTGCCCTTCAAAGAAAATGACTGAAATAATATAGCTGACCAATAGGGCGGGGAACATCACGATAAAAATAATTTTACGGGCTAAATTTGCCCCGAATACCCGTACGGTTAAATCTGTCGCTAAGAAGATGAACGGGAAAGAAAACGTGCCCCAAGTGGTCGGAATTGCCATTTCGCTAAAGGGAACGGGAATTTCAAAGGCGATCTGCACTAAATAGTTGCTAAGCGTAATAATAAAGATGTGGAAAAACGCCAATAGGCAGAATGAACGGCGCTTTTGCCCGTCCGAGAGGTAATCGAAAAGTGTCATTTTGTTTCCTTTTTGAACAACATAAAATGGGGTGAGGGAACCCAGTTAAAAAGAGGGGCGAAATCATACCGTCCTATTCAAAAAATGCAAGGCGTTTTTTTATTCTTTCAACATGAGAAAGAATGATTCTATCTTAACCATTTTTATGGTCTATATAAAAGGGTAGGTCGCACACAATCTACAATGTGAGGCTTGATCCGAATGTGGAACAAGGTTAAGGGTCATCAACAGATGAAACTTCGGTAGTATCAATATACGGAAGATAAAAAAACAAAGATTGAGCTAGATAATTATCGCAGCTACTAGCTGTAAGTGATTTAATTCTTAAACGGTGAAACATTGCACAGTAGTGATCTGCTTTGACAATTCAAACTCTCACCGACGTCGAGTTCTTATTTTTAATTTAGTCTAAACACAAGCGGTGGGATTTTTGCAAAAATATGCAATGATCACACCGCTTGTATGTTCTACTTAGTCAGTAGATCCAACGCTTCTTGGTATTTTGCCACTGTTTTTTCGATCACATCGGCAGGCACTTTCGGGGCGGGGGCTTGTTTATTCCAGCCACTATTTTCCAACCAATCCCGTACAAATTGTTTATCGAAAGAGGGTGGGTTTGTGCCTTCTTGGTAGGTCTCTACCGACCAAAAACGGCTGGAATCCGGCGTTAACACTTCGTCCATTAAGGTTAATGTGCCGTGTTCGTCTAAGCCAAACTCAAATTTGGTATCGCAGATAATAATGCCTTTCGTGAGTGCATAGTTTGCCGCTTCGGTGTAAAGCGCTAAGGCGGCGTTTTTGACTTGTTGAGCTAACTCTGCGCCGATTTGGCGTTCACATTCGGCATAACTGATATTGATATCGTGATCGCCCACTTCCGCTTTGCTGGACGGCGTAAAAATCGGTTCGGGCAATTTGCTTGCTTCCATTAAGCCGGCGGGTAAAGCCAAACCGCAAATCGTACCGGTTTGTTGATAATCCTTTAATCCGCTGCCGGTTAAATAGCCGCGCACAATGGATTCAATTTTTACCGGCGTTAAGCGTTTGCAAACGACGGCCCGGTATTGCACCGCTTCCGCTTCGGCTTTCGGCAGCACGTCAAAAACGGAGTCGCCGGTGAAGTGGTTCGGCATAATGTGAGCGAGTTTGTTGAACCAAAAATTTGAAATTTGGGTCAAGATTTCCCCTTTGCGTGGGATAGGATCATCTAAAATCACATCAAAGGCGGATAGACGATCGGTGGCGACCATTAACATTCGCTTGTCGTCGATCTCGTAAAGATCCCGCACTTTACCGGAATAGATTTTTTTTAAACTGATTTGCATAGCTCAAGCCTTCTTAGAAATAAAAACAGATGAATTATAACAAGTTACGCAATCGTTTGCTATTTTTTCATTTTTTCTCAAAAAAAGTATTGCATACGCCCAAATTTTTGCGTATAGTCGAAAGCATTCAATTTTGGAGTAAGTTATGACCTTTATTCGTATGAAACATCATCACCATCATTTTCCTGAATAATCTTTCGGGCATTTGGTGTGTTCGGAAGATAACTTCCGAGTACGAATGAAGCACAACACAATTCAACCCCTCGGAAGCGATTTCGAGGGGTTTTTCTTTATCAAAAATAACAGGAACACAATATGACAACCAACAGACTTCGCATTGCAATGCAAAAATCTGGACGGCTTAGCAGCGACTGCCAAACTCTTTTAAAACAGTGTGGTGTGAAAATTAACTGGAACGAACAGCGCCTTATCGCCTATTCCGAAAACCTGCCGATTGATATTTTACGGGTGCGAGATGACGATATTCCGGGGCTAATTTTTGACGGCGTGGTCGATCTCGGTATTATCGGCGAAAATGTGCTGGAGGAAGTGGCGTTAGGGCGGCTCGCCGGCGGTGAAAATGCCGATTACAAACTGCTCAAACGCCTTGATTTTGGCGGTTGCCGTCTTTCCCTCGCATTGCCGAGAGATGCCGTTTATCGCAATATCGCCGATTTAACCGATGCTCGCATTGCGACCTCCTACCCCAATCTGCTCAAACGCTATATGCAGCAACAGAATATCCCGTTTAAAAACTGTCTACTGACCGGTTCGGTGGAAGTAGCCCCAACCGCCGGTTTAGCCAACGCCATTTGCGATTTGGTGTCGTCCGGTGCGACTTTGGAAGCAAACGGCTTACGAGAAGTCGAAGTGATTTACCATTCTACTGCTTGTTTGGTACAGCGTGCGGCTGTGCTCGATTGCAAAAAACAGGCGCTTATCGACCGCTTGCTTACCCGTATTCAAGGGGTGCAACAGGCGGCAGAATCGAAGTACATAATGCTCCACGCCCCAAAAGATCGGCTGGCGGACATTACCGCCCTTTTACCGGGGGTGGAAAATCCGACAATTCTCCCACTTGCCCACGATACTAATCAAGTTGCGATGCACGTCGTCAGCCAAGAAAATCTGTTTTGGGAAACAATGGAAAAACTGAAAGAGATTGGCGCAAGCTCAATTTTGGTGTTACCGATTGAGAAGATGATGAAATAGCACCTGATTTCTTATTATTTAAAATAAAAGGAATACAAATGGCATTATCCCTACTGGTTTATTTCATCCTCTCCAGCCTGCTGATCGCCGCGCTCCCCGGGCCGGCAATGATGCTCACGATTCAAGGCAGCATTGAACGAGGTTGGCGGCAGGGTATGGCAATTACACTGGGTATTTTATTGGGCGATATTGTTCTTCTTATTGCCGTCATTGCTGGGATCGGTGAGCTATTAAGCCAATCCCCGACCGCATTAAGCATAATGGGGATTGCTGTCAACGGCTACTTAATTTACCTCGGTATCATCACGCTTTGGGCGTTGCGTTCACTGCATTTGGCACAAGAAAATCAAGCCAGCCAAACCGATTGGAAAACCGGTTTTTTCATTACTGTGATTAACCCGAAAACCATCGTGTTTTTACTGGCATATTTTCCGCAATTTATGGATGCCGATAGCGATTGGAGCACCACCCGGCAACTGCTGCTATTAGCCGGCTTATTTTTAATTGCCGTGGCAATCGTAATGGGCGGTTACGCCTTGAGCGCCCATTTTGCCAAACGGTTTCTCAACCAACTTTACGTCCGCAAAATAATGACCGCACTTTTCGGCACATTATTGATTTATCTCGGCATCAGCGGTTTTTTAAATTAATACGACAAGGAATTGATTATGCAAACACTTATTTGGAATAACCTCTCCGACACCGAACGGCAGCAAGCCTTAACCCGTCCGGCAATTTCGGCTTCCGATGAAATTAAACAAGCGGTCGGAAATATCCTCGATCTTGTAAAATCACAGGGCGATCGGGCGTTATTTGAGCTGACTGAAAAATTTGATAAGGTCAAATTAGAGAGCCTCACCGTGTCGCAAACCGCTATTCAGCAGGCAGGGGAACGCCTTTCGAGTGAGTTAAAACAGGCAATCCAAACGGCGAAACAGAACATAGCCACCTTCCACCAAGCTCAGCAGCCGCAGGCGGTAGATCTTGAAACCCAAAGTGGCGTGCGTTGCCAAGTACTGACCCGTCCGATTGAACGGGTGGGATTATATATCCCCGGCGGTTCAGCCCCCCTGTTTTCTACCGTGCTAATGCTTGCCGTGCCGGCGCAGATTGCCGGTTGCAAAAAAATTGTGCTTTGCACGCCGCCGCCGATTGCTGATGAAATTCTTTATACTGCTGAGTTGTGCGGTATTGAAACGGTCTATGCCGTTGGCGGTGCACAGGCGATTGCGGCGATGGCGTTTGGAACGGAAAGCGTGGCGAAGGTCGATAAAATCTTTGGGCCGGGCAACGCGTTTGTAACAGAGGCGAAACGCCAAGTGAGCCAACGGCTTGACGGTGCAGCGATTGATATGCCGGCAGGTCCGTCCGAAGTATTGGTGATTGCCGATGAATTTGCCGATCCCGATTTTGTCGCCAGCGATCTGCTCTCACAAGCTGAACACGGGGCGGATAGCCAAGTGATTTTAGTTACAAACAGTGAAACTGTGGCAAAATCGACCGCACTTTCGATTGAAAAACAACTTGCAAATTTGCCACGAAAACAGACCGCTTTCCAGGCCCTTGCTCACAGCCGCATATTTCTTGCCGAGGATTTAGCCCAATGTATTGCGATTAGCAATGCCTATGCACCGGAGCATTTGGTCGTACAAACCGCACACCCGAGAGCCTTGCTCGACCGACTCGATAACGGCGGTTCTATTTTCTTAGGCGCATACAGCCCGGAAAGTATGGGCGACTACGCTAGCGGCACGAACCACGTTCTCCCGACTTACGGCTACACCAAAACCTACTCAAGCCTCGGTTTAGCGGATTTCAGCAAACGAATGACGGTGCAAGAACTCAGCCCGCAAGGTTTTAAAGCCCTCGCCTCAACAGTCATCGCAATGGCCGCCGCTGAGCAGTTGGAAGCTCACAGACAAGCGGTAGAAGTGCGGTTGGCAAAGTTGAATGTTTAATTGCCGAATTAAATTAAGGGCTGATTTTTTATAAATGGAGAACCCAATGCAAAATCCGATTGAAATCTACCAAACTCAAGATGGGCAAACCCAAGTTGAAGTGCGGTTTGACAACGATACTGTGTGGCTTTCACAGGCACAGATGGCAGAACTTTTCGGTAAAGATGTTCGGACTATCAATGAACACATTCAAAATGTATTTGATGATCAGGAACTGCAGAAAGATTCAACTATCCGGAAATCCCAGATAGTTCGTCAAGAAGGGAAAAGGCAAGTTAATCGAGATATTGATCATTATGATTTAGATATGATTATCTCTATTGGCTACCGAGTAAAATCTCCGCAAGGCGTCGCATTTCGCCGTTGGGCGACCGCTCGCTTGAAAGATTATCTTGTTAAAGGCTATGCCTTAAACCAAAAACGCTTGCAACAAAATGCGGTGGAATTGGAGCAGGCGTTAGCACTCATTCAAAAAACGGCACAATCATCTGAATTAACCCTAGCCAGTGGACGTGGTTTGGTAGATATTGTTAGCCGTTATGCACAGACATTTTTATGGTTGCAACAATATGATGAGGGGTTATTGAGCGAACCTAAAACTCAGCAAGGCGGCGTATTACCAAGCCTGAATGAAGCACGTTCTACACTGGCTGACTTTAAACGCCAATTAGTCGAACGGGGCGAAGCGTCCGATTTATTTGGGCGTGAGCGTGATGAGGGATTGGCTGCGATTTTAGGCAATTTAGATCAGACCGTTTTTGGCGAACCCGCCTATCCAAGTATTGAGGCTAAAGCGGCGCATTTTTATTTGTTGATTTTTTATATAGAAATAACCGTTTATTTAACACAGAACATCATCCTGTAATAAATGATACTGGGCTGGCAGCCTTAACATTATTAGTCGCAGAATCTGATCCCAAACAAAAAGAAACACTGATTCGGCTGATTATGCATATGTTAAAAAATTAAACACAATAATAAAACGAGAAATAGACTAAATATGAAAAGACGTATTATTTTGATTAGACATTGCACACCGAATATCCCTAATGCCGTATGTTCGGCTAAGCAGGCTAGTCATTATTTAGAAGAATACGATAAGACGGAAAATATTTGCTTTGATGAGATTACAGCTTTTTCTTCTCCTGCAATACTAGATGAAATTAAGCAGTGCGAGTATGTATATAGTTCTCCTTTACCTCGTGCATATCTCACAGCGAGCCATTTATTTGAAAAGCATAAAATAATCGTCTGCGATGCGCTTAAAGAATTTAATTTACATATTGCAAATATTCCCTTTATTTTGTTATCTGTACAGCATTGGTTTGTAATTTCTCGTTTACTTTGGCTAATTGGGTTAAATCGAGCGACTAAAACAGCGAAACAAGAAAAATCAAGGGTAAAGCATTTTATACAGCAGCTGCCGGCAGAACAACGTTGTGTGATTGTTGCACACGGTTTTGTGATTCGAGAAATAAAAAACACACTATTAAAACAAGGCTTTTCTTGTATTTTTCTTGAAAAACACGGGTGTTTTAGTGTAACTATTTTAGAGTATAGTAGTGATTAGATAAAATATTACCTCTTTAGGGTGATAAAAAATAAAAGAAGACAATAAAATGACAGAATTAAAATATCATTATCCTAAATTACAGATTTTTGTAAAAAGTCTTTTTTACACTCAAATAATAATGATATTAACGATTTTTATCTCTTATTGGTTAGCAAGAGAATATGATAATCCGCTTGAAAACATCAATGCGGTAGTTAATAAGCTATTTTTTATTTCTACAGTACCTACTATTTTAAGTCTGTTATGGATTATTTATAAACAATATACACAACAAAATGAGGCTAAAGTATTTGCAGCTATTGTAATTGTATGGTTTATCAATATAGGTCTTTTAATCAGTTTTAATATACCTTTTTATAATAAAATCAATAAATTTTCAGGTGGCAGTTTAGCTATCGTTATTCCATTATTGATTATCCCGAAATTATTACCTAAAACATAAAAACAGGAAGCTACTATGACAATTTCACAACTTTCCAGAAAAAATATTCAAGCACTTACGCCCTATCAATCCGCTCGCCGTTTAGGCGGCAAGGGGGATGTGTGGTTAAATGCCAACGAATACCCGACTTCGCCCAATTTTGATTTAACCAACCGCACGTTTAACCGCTACCCTGAACCGCAACCGCAGGCAGTGGTGGAAGGGTATGCACGCTATGCCGGTGTTCGACCGGAAAATGTATTAGTCAGCCGTGGCGGTGATGAAAGCATTGAGTTGATTATCCGTGCATTCTGTGAAGCAGATGATACTGTTTTATACTGCCCGCCGACCTACGGAATGTATGCCGTAAGTGCGGAAACCTGTGGCATTGCGTGTAAAACTGTGCCGCTGACCGTTGATTTCCAGCTTAATTTGGTGGAAATTGAACGGCAATTAGACGGCGTGAAAGTGGTGTTCGTGTGCAGCCCGAATAACCCGACCGGCAACCTGCTCAAGCGGTCGGATTTGCTCGAACTTTTGCAAATGACCGCAGGACGTGCGATTGTGGTAGTGGACGAAGCCTATATTGAATTTTGCCCCGAAGCGACAATGGCAACGGCGTTGGCAGACTATCCGCATTTAGCCATTATCCGTACGCTCTCCAAAGCCTTTGGTTTAGCCGGGTTACGCTGCGGTTTTACCTTGGCAAATGCCGAGCTGATCCAAATTTTACAAAAGGTGATCGCCCCTTATCCTTTGCCGATTCCCGTTGCAGATATTGCCGTCCAAGCCTTACAGCCGAACGGGATTACCCAAATGCAACGCCAAGTGGCAGAGATACTGGCAAATCGTACTGATTTACAAAAAAATCTGGCTAACTCACCGCTTGTTGAATATATTTTCCCAAGCGAAGCCAATTATATTTTGGTGAAATTTAAAGAGGGGCAGCCGCTATTTAACGCTCTGTGGGATCAAGGTATTATTCTACGCAATCAACATAACGCCCTCGGCTTGCAAAATTGCATTCGGATTACGATTGGCACAGCAGCGGAAAATGCGAAAGTCATTCAAGCTATTTTAAATATTTAATGACTCTATTTGCCTAAATTGATTAAAGGCACTATTTTACACTCTGCATTGATATTATATTAACCCCTATTGAACAGGATAAACAAAGAGGACAACAAGATGCAACCCACTCTATTTATCGACCGAGACGGCACACTGATTGACGAACCGAAAACCGATTTTCAAATTGATAGTCTGGAAAAACTGAAATTTGAGCCGAACGTTATCCCTGCTTTGCTGACATTGCAAAAACGTTACCGTTTGGTAATGGTGAGCAACCAAGACGGCTTAGGCACAAAATCCTTTCCGCAAGCGGACTTTGACAAACCGCATAATGCGATGATGCAACTCTTTTCATCACAAGGCATTCATTTTGACGAGGTGCTGATCTGCCCGCATAAGCCTGAAGATCGCTGCGATTGCCGTAAGCCGAAAACGAAATTATTACAAAAATATCTTGATGAGAAACGCTTTGATCCCAGCCAAAGTTTTGTTATCGGCGATCGGGAAACGGACGTCCGGCTTGCCGAAAATCTGGGAATTCGAGCCTTGCAATATCACCCTGAAAAGTTGAGTTGGGATCTGATTGTTGAAAAATTATCAATGCAACCGACCGCTTGTATTGAGCGTCCCCCACGCTATGCCGAAGTGGTGCGTAAAACCAAAGAAACCGACATCAAGGTGCAAGTTTGGTTGGACGAAACGGGAATGAATGAAATCCGCACCGGCGTGGGTTTTTTCGACCATATGCTCGATCAAATTGCGACACATGGCGGGTTCAGAATGAACGTGTCTTGCAAAGGGGATTTATGGATTGATGAACATCACACTGTCGAGGATACTGCCCTTGCATTTGGCACAGCAATCAAACAAGCCCTTGGCGATAAAAGAGGCATTGCCCGTTTCGGCTTTGTGCTGCCAATGGACGAATGCAAAGCAGAATGTACCCTCGACTTATCCGGTCGCTCCTATTTCAAATTCAAAGCGAAGTTTAAACGGGATAAAGTCGGCGATTTCAGCACCGAAATGACCGAGCATTTCTTCCAATCCCTCGCCTATACCCTAATGGCGACCTTACACCTAAAAACCAAAGGCGACAACGACCACCACAAAATCGAAAGCCTGTTTAAAGTATTCGGCAGAACCTTAAGACAGGCAATTAAGGTGGAAGGGAGTGAGTTGCCGAGTTCGAAGGGGGTATTATAATTTTCCACAAAACGGAAATACTGTGATCAGTAGGGACGCCACGCTGGCGTCTATTATGAAAACGGAGCGTGATTTAAAACGGACGCCAGCGTGGCGTCCCTACAATGATTAGCTTGAAAGTGCGGTGGAATTTTGCAAAGTTTTTGGGATATTTGACCGCTTGTATAAGGAGAAAACCAGTGAGGTACAATCAATTTAATCAACCGATAGGTAAAGCTCTGCCCGATTTTTCTAACGGCGAGTTGCCGAGTATTGCGTTATTACAGGGGCAATATTGCCGTTTGGAGAAATTATCCGCTGCCAAACATAGTGATGATTTATTTGAAGTCTATTCTTCACCACAGCATTATTGGACTTATTTGGCTTTAGAGCCTTTTCAGCAAAAAGAGGCGTTAATGGCTTATTTAAGCCAGATTGAAACCTCACAAGATCCTTATTATTTTGTGATTATTGATGAATCGACTCAACAGGCTATCGGGACATTTGCGTTAATGCGGATTGATCAGCGTAATCGAGTGATTGAAGTGGGTTGGGTGATCTATTCTCCCAAATTACAGCAAACCAGAATAGCGACAGAAGCCCAATTTTTACTTGCTGAATATGTGTTTGAAACATTGAAATATCGCCGTTATGAATGGAAATGTGATAGTTTAAACGAACCTTCTCGCAAAGCTGCGTTACGTCTAGGTTTTATTTATGAAGGCACTTTTAGACAAGCACAAGTTTATAAGGGAAGAAATAGAGATACGGCTTGGTTTTCTATGCTAGACAGTGAATGGGAGAAAAATAAAGCCCGTTTTCAACGTTGGCTAGCGAATGACAATTTTGATGAAAACGGCAAGCAAATATTATCTCTTTCTAAGATTTGAAAATAATGATTAAGGACATTATGTGAACATTACCATCATCGACACAGGCTGTGCAAACCTGTCATCTGTCAAATTTGCCTTTGATCGCCTGAATATTCAGGCGGAAGTTAGCCGTGATTTAGCCAAAATCAAATCCGCAGACAAATTGTTGCTCCCCGGCGTGGGAACAGCACAGGCTGCGATGCAAATTTTAAAAGATCGCAATTTGATTGACACAATCCAAAATGCGACCCAGCCAATGCTTGGCATTTGCTTGGGAATGCAGTTAATGACCGAATTTTCTGCCGAAGGCAATGTCGCAACATTAAACGTAATGCAAGGTAAAACGAGCCTGTTACCAAATTGCGATTTACCCTTGCCGCATATGGGTTGGAATAAGGTCGGTTATGAGCCGGATCACCCGCTTTTTGCCGGGATTGAGCAAAATAGCCACTTTTACTTTGTGCATAGCTATGCAGTATTGCCAAATCAACATACGATAGCAACGGCTAATTATGGCGTACAGTTTTCCGCTGCGATTCAACGGGATAATTTCTATGGGGTACAGTTCCACCCAGAGCGGTCGGGGAAAAATGGGGCAAAATTGTTGAAAAATTTTGTTAAAAATATTTAAGTGCAATTAAATTTATTTTTAGGAGTCATTAGTAATGAAAAATAATGTTAGAGAAAAACTTATTGAAGAGTATAATTCACTATTAAATAAAAATAAAAGCACATCAATAAAATATTATTTTTTACTTAATAATGTCAATGTTAATTTATATTTTGATGCATATGATAGTAACTCCCCTTTACTTTCAATGATATTGTCTAGTGAGAAAAAATACTATTATACATCTCTTAATGTAAATAATGATAATATTAGAGTAGAATATTTAGAGAAAATTCCAATGATTATTCTGGAGAAAATCTTAGATAAGGATAATACATTAACTGCATTCTTTAGAAGAATAAATGAACATATAATGAATAATAATGGAAATGTTATTAATTATAACAAAGATGTTTATTTTATGAATACAATTAAGTTTGCTAATAAATCTCGAAAAGATCTGCCTTTTTTTCATCATTTAAGAAAAACACCAATGAGTGATAGCTCTTTAGAACTACTATATCAAACTATGGGAATAACTAGAGACATATTACGTAAAATACAGAGTTCTGGGTATACGATAGTAAGAACGGGAGACATATCAAAAAGAGCAGTATTAACTACTGCGTTAAAACGAGAATTAGGCGTATAACTGTTAAGTCAAAGGTAAAAATAATGAAAAAAACACAAATTATCCCCGCCCTTGATTTAATTGACGGCAAAGTCGTACGGTTACATCAAGGGGATTATGCCAAGCAAACGACTTACAGCGATGACCCTATTGCCCAATTTGCCGAATATATTCGTCAAGGGGCGAAGCAGTTGCATTTGGTTGATCTGACAGGGGCGAAAGATCCTGCTAAAAGACAGACTGCGCTTATCGGCAAGATTATTGAAGCGACAAATTGTAAAATTCAGGTGGGCGGTGGTATCCGTACCGAGCAAGATGTGGCGGATCTACTGGCAGTCGGCGCAAATCGTGTCGTGATTGGTTCAACGGCAGTGAAAGATCGTGCAAAGGTAAAAGGCTGGTTTGAGCAATATGGGGCAGACAAATTTGTCCTTGCCTTAGATGTCAACATTGATGCAAGCGGTCAGAAAATCATTGCGATTAGCGGTTGGCAAGAGGCAAGCGGGGTATCCCTTGAAGAGTTGATCGAAGAATACCAAGCGGTCGGTTTACAACACGTGTTATGTACCGATATTTCACGAGACGGCACGCTTGCCGGTTCAAACGTTTCCCTTTACCGTGAAATTTTTGCGGCTTTCCCTGAAGTTCAATTTCAATCTTCAGGCGGTATCGGTTCACTTGCTGATATTGCAGCACTCAAAGGCACGGGCGTAGCAGGCGTGATTGTCGGGCGAGCCTTGTTGGAAGGTAAATTTAATGTCGAGGAGGCGATTAAATGTTGGCAAAACGGATAATTCCTTGCTTAGATGTGAAAGACGGGCAAGTGGTTAAAGGGGTGCAATTCCGCAACCACGAGATTATCGGCGACATCGTACCGCTTGCACAACGCTATGCCCAAGAGGGCGCAGATGAGCTGGTGTTTTATGACATCACCGCCTCATCGGACGGTCGAACTGTGGATAAAAGCTGGGTGGAGCGAGTGGCTAAGGTGATCGATATTCCGTTTTGCGTGGCAGGCGGTATCAAGACGGTAGCAGATGCTGAAAAACTGTTTGCTTTTGGAGCGGATAAAATTTCGATCAACTCACCGGCGTTAGCCGATCCCTCTCTGATTTCCAGATTGGCGGATCGCTTTGGCGTGCAGGCGATCGTGGTGGGGATCGACAGTTGGTTTGAAGCGGAAAGCGGTAGATATTGGGTCAATCAATACACCGGCGATGAAAAACGCACCCGTCAAACCCAATGGCAGTTATTAGATTGGGTAAAGGAAGTGCAACAGCGTGGTGCAGGGGAAATCGTACTAAATATGATGAACCAAGACGGTGTTCGCAACGGCTATGATTTAGCACAACTAAAAAAAGTGCGGGCAGTGTGTAATGTCCCGTTAATTGCTTCGGGTGGCGCAGGAGAAATGGTGCATTTTCGTGATGCGTTTATTGAAGCGAACGTAGACGGTACATTGGCGGCGAGTGTGTTTCATAAACAGATTATTCAGATTGGGGAGTTAAAATCTTACCTCAAACAAGAAGCTGTGAACGTTCGTACATAGTTAACAGTAGTAAAATCCTAAAACAATTAGAAGAGCATTGAGGAATAATATGCAAATCAATCTAACCGAAATCAACTGGCAAAAAGTCGATAATCTTCTTCCGGTTATCGTGCAAAATGCAAAAACCTGTGAGGTGCTGATGCTGGGCTATATGAACCCAGAGGCATTAGAAAAAACACTATCCGAAAAGAGAGTAACCTTTTATTCCCGCACCAAACAACGCTTATGGACAAAAGGCGAAACCTCAGGGCATTTTCTTAATGTGGTGGATATGAGCCTAGATTGCGATAATGACAGCCTGTTAATTCTAGCCGATCCGATAGGCGAAACGTGTCATACGGGAGCGGAAAGTTGTTTTTATCAATTTGAGCAGAGCGAGCCGGATTGGATCTTTTTCAGCAAATTGGAGCGGTTAATTGCCAGCCGTAAAGGGGCAGATCCGCAAAGTTCTTACACTGCTCAACTCTATGCTAAAGGCACAAAACGGATCGCCCAAAAAGTCGGCGAGGAAGGAGTGGAAACCGCCCTTGCTGCCACAGTGAAAGATCGTGAGGAAACAATTTGTGAAGCCGCCGATTTAGCCTACCACCTCACCGTCTTATTGCAAGATGCCGGCTTGTCTTGGGGTGATGTGATTGGTAAATTAAAACAACGTTCCGGCAAATAATCGTATTTTATGCCTCGTTGTATAAAATAAGGGACACAGTGTCCCTTATTTTATAGCGCATTTGCAAAAAAACGAGCCAAACCTACCGCTTGTTATGGTACGGCTAATTTTGCCGTATAGTCGGTTTCATATTGCTGCAAAATATCGGCGATAAGTTCATCTTTCGCTAACGGCTGAATTGCGTAGGATTTATCATTGGTGTAAACCGTTAATTTATATTCATTTTGTGCGGATTTCTCCATTATCAGGGTGTAGTGAAACGGCTGATTTTCTTGGTTCTCAATCCATAGTGTGATTTTCGGTATATCCGCATCGAAATCCGTTTCTAAATGGCTGCTTAACTCGTAAATACCAATCAGTTCTTGACGTAACTCCCGCATTGCAATTTGCGCCGTGCGTTTGAGATAAGTCAATATATCCTGTTGCTGATAAGGGGTTAATAGGTTTTCGAGTTGCGTTCGCCAATCCTTTTCCGACCAAGATTGCGTATGGTATGTGTTATGGTGGTAGTGATAATCCAAACGTAGTCCTTTTAGTAGGCTTACTGCCATCATTAACATCAATAGAGCAAAGGGCAAAGAGAAGATCAGCATTGTGCCTTGTAGTGCTTCAATGCCACCCGATTGAAACAGAATAAAGGTGGTAATGCTCATCAACCCGCCCCAAAAGATGATTTGCCAACGGGGTGATAGCTGACTTTTATCCCGCGATGAAATGTGATTGAGAATATAAACGCCAAAATCAATGGTCGTCATAAATAGCACTAAAATCAAACTTAATGTGGCAAGGTTTAATATTGAAGCAAAGGGTAAATAATCTAAAAACGCAAATAATAATTTTCCGCTTTGGCCGATCATTTCCGCTAATTGCCCATCGGCAAAATAGGTATTTACCCAAATTGCCCCGTTACCAAAAATAGAGAACCATAGAATAAAAAACAAGCTGGGGACAATTAACACCCCCAAAATAAATTCCCGAACCGTTCTGCCTTTTGAAATGCGAGCGATAAACAGCCCGAACGCCGGCGCCCACGAAAACCACCAAGCCCAGTATAAAATCGTCCATTGATTAAACCATTGTTGGTGTTGCTGTTCGTAAATATAGGTTTTAAAGCTGACACTAACCAAACTACTCAAGTAGTAGCCGATATTTTCGGTAAAACTGGCAAGTAAATGGGCGGTCGGGCCGGCAAGCAACACGAACAGCATTAAGCAAAGAGAGAGGGCAAGGCTTAATTCACTGATTATCCGTAACCCTTTGGTGATCTTTTGGGTTGAAATGGCAATTGCAATGAGAAAAACCGCCCCGATAATCAATTGAATGGTTACGCTAAATTCTTCGCTCAAGGCAGCATTAAGGCGAATGGCACTATACGCCAGTGTGGTAATCAAACCGAAAATGGTCGCACATAGCCCCAAAATATCGATCATATCACCTAATTTGCCGTTAATCCGTTGCTTGAGCAGCGGATAGAAGCAGGAACGCAGTGAAAGCGGTAATTTATAGCGAAAGCCGAAATAAGCAATCGCCAGTGCGATTAAACCATAAATCGCCCACGCATTGATACTCCAATGGAAAATACTTTGAAACACCGCTTTTTGTTCAATGCTCTGTTGAGAAAGAGGAAACAGGGCGTGGGAAAGGGGTTCGGCAACGCCAAGGAAAATAATCCCAATCCCCATTCCGGCGGTAAAAAGCAGAGCAAACCAACTTGTGAGACTGAGTTCCGGCTCGCTTTCATCATCACCCAATTTGGTATCACCGTAGCGGCTGAGTACCAAAAAGCCGAGAAAGAAGATGAAAAAAGCACTGGTGAGAATATAGACCCAGCCGAAATGGTGAAAAATCTGCTCTCTTGCCGCCAAGATCAGCGTAATTGCCGTTTCACGATCAAGCAGTACAACGCCGATGATGGCACTGCAAAACAGCAAGCTAATCAGTACAACCGGCTTATTAAAGGTGGTGGCAAAAGGTACTCGCATTCAATTTCTCTCAATTTCGGCAGGCAAGCGGTGAGAATAGCCCCTCTTTTTGCAAACTCTTGCCCTAAACTCACCGCTTGTTTTTACTCTGCCAGCTCGGTTTGTTCGTGAGCCATCAATTCCTGACCGACATCATCTAATAAGCTGAGATAGCGTTCATACTGTTTGAGAATATCGGCAATCAGCTCGTTGCGGGTCATATACTGTACATCGTAACCGCTGCGTCCGTCAAAGAAGTAGGTTATCGGCTGATAGGTCATTGAATGTTGCAAGTGCGGCAGATTTTCATCATCTAATAACTGCTCCGACACTTCGTGTCCGACCGATTTGATGCCGTACATAAAATCCCGCATTGATTCTTTACGGATAATCAATTCGACCGAAGGCTCTTCATTTTCAAAGGCTTGTACAATCTCAACATTCAGATTATGCACCCCGATTAACTCTTGACGTAGCTCCCGCATTGCAGGTAACGCCGTTTGTTTTAAGAATTTCACAATGTCTTTTTCTTGGGTTTGATTGAGCATTTGCCCTAGGCGCTCTTTCCATTTCTCGCCTGTCCAGAAAATGCTGGTTGGCGTAACTTTCGCGTCAAAATATTTTTTATCCACGTTCAGCCCTTTCCATAGGCTCAAGCACATTACCAACATTAACATTGCAAACGGCAGTGCGACAATCAGTGTCATCGTTTGGAGCGTGCTTAATCCGCCAGCCCCCAACAGCACAATCGCCACAACTGCCATTAACACGCCCCACATTACCGCTTGCCAGCGGGGAGAAGCCAAACTTTTATCCCGTGAGGCAATATTATTCAGCACATAGATGCCTGAATCGGCGGAGGTTATAAAAAACAGTGCGATAACGATCAATGTTACGACACCGGTAACCATCGGTAGCGGTAAGTAGTCTAAAAAGGTGAACAGCAGTTTTTCCGGTGCATTGATTAACTCGTGTAATGCGCCGTTAGCCACGTTGAGATCGAACCAAATCGCACTATTACCGAAAACGGTGAACCATAAAACGCAGAATAGGCTTGGTACGGCGAGCACGCCGAAAATAAATTCACGCACGGTGCGTCCGCGAGAGATACGGGCGATAAACAGTCCGACAAACGGTGCCCAAGAGCACCACCACGCCCAGTAAAGCACCGTCCAGCCGGTAAACCATTCGGTATTTTCCGTTTCGTAGGCATAGGTTTTAAAACTCAGCTCAACAATGTGGCTTAAATAGAAGCCTAAATTATCGCTAAATGCAGAAAGCAAGTAGAGTGTCGGGCCGGCAATTAACACAAATAACATCAGTAAAAAAGCCAAACCCAAATTGATTTCACTGAGCATTTTGACTCCTTTACCGACACCGGAGATCGCCGAAAATACAGCAAGCCCCATTACTACCACAATAATCGCAATTTGGACGGCAAAGTTACTTTCCGATAGCCAGCCAAGCTGTTCAAGTCCCGCCCCCAGTTGCGATGCGCCAAAACCGAGAGTAGTGATGATCCCGAACAGGGTAGCAATTAACGCCATAATATCAATACCATCGCCGATCTTACCGTTGATTCGCTCTTTTAATAACGGGTAGAAGCAGGAACGCAGTGCCAAAGGGAGCTTATAGCGGAAAGCAAAATAGGCAAGGGCAAGTGCCATTACGGCATACACTGCCCAAGCGTGAATTCCCCAGTGGAAAACCGTGTGCAACAGTGCCTGCTGCTGACGTTGTTCCAAACTGCCGTGGGTAATATTGGAAAAGTAGTGAGTGAGCGGTTCGGCAACCCCGAAGAACATCAATCCCACCCCCATTCCGGCGGCAAACAGCATCGCCAGCCAAGATAAAAATGAAAACTCGGGCGTTTCTTCGTTTGCGCCGAGTTTGATATTGCCTAGGCTACTCACGGATAAGATGAGCAAGAAGCCGAGAAATATTGAAAAAGTTAAGACATAAAACCAACTAAAATTGGCAAAAATAGCGGCTTTTGCCCAGTTGAGTACGGATTGACTCTGCTCGGGCAAGATTAAGGTTGCTAAGATCAGTAGCACCACCAACAATAAGGTCATTGAAACTACAAACAGATTAAATGATGAGTTATTTTGGATCTTTTTTAAAATCGTCAAAACATACACTCCTATTTTTAAATTAAGGTGATAGATCACAGTGTGAAATATCAATCGAACTGCCCGCCAAACGAGCGGGCAAACGGCGCATATACTGCGAGCGGAAGGGTGAATAAATACCCAAAAATAAGATGAAAATCAGTGATATTATGTTACTAATTTCTATAATTCCTTGAAAGTATAGCACATTATCCGTTTTTACGCAAAAACACCGTATTTTGTGCTTTTTTAGGTGAGATTAAAGGGAGAAATAACCGTGAAGCCTGCGGTAAGCAAGCGGTTAATTAAACAGCATTTTTTGCAAAATATATGCTCTGTCGAAGTGATGAGAACTTAAACTTGGGTAATTTTAGGGACATTACGTTTATTAACATAATTTCTTTATATACCGGCTAGATAGGGGCAGAAATAGATGATCTAGCCGGCTAAATATGAGAGAGCTATTGTGATTGTACTAATGGCGGTGTCTGTTGCTCGGATAGGGTGTTTTCTACCGCTTTCGGATCCGGTCCGTATCGGTTGGTAAAACGTTGACCGTCTTTCAACAACAAAATACAGTGGAACACAAAGATAAACAGCAAGGAACATAAAATAATCAAATTAGCATAGGCGATTGTACTGCCGATTTCTCGCATTTGAGTTTCATCTATATGGGCGAGATTTGGTGGGACTAGCTCAAGGTATGATGTTATAAAGATAGAACCGGCAATGCTAATCAATAGGGGCGGCAGATAAGCGGCAAGCTGCCACCAGCCCGACCACCCTAAATCGTGTAGGCGGCGGGTATTGAGGCTGAACGTTGCCAGCGATATTACAATGACGTAGGCGAACAGCGCAATGCCAATCAATGCCATAATTACCCACATACCGATAAAACTCGTTTCAGACAAATTTGGCCATGTCGAAAAGAGATTAAGGGAAAAGAGGGCAGCGATAAGCATAAACACAAATTGGAAGCCGAACTGCAATAGGATATTCGTCAGGATAAACCAACCGTATTCCGCCCGTCTTGCCCGCCCTTGATAGTTAAAAGTATTTTTTAATGCGTGAATAAACCATTTCATCGTCAAACCTCACAAAGAAAACATATTGCAAAAAAGTAGGGTCATTTGACCGCTTATCAATCAGGGGCTATTTAGCCCCTGCGATATCACATTTTTTCTACCGTCTTAATACCGAGTAAGTCCAAGCCTTGTTTTAAGGTTTTGGCGGTTAAATATGCGAGTTGTAAGCGGCTTTGTTTTACGCTTTCTTCGGCATTGAGGATCGGGCAAGCCTCGTAGAAGCTGGAGAATACGCCTGCCAATTCATAGAGGTATTGGCATAAAACGTGCGGTGTCCCCTCTTTTGCCACTACTGTGATCGCCTCTTCAAATTGCAGTAATTTTAGGGCGAGGCTACGTTCTTTGTCTTCGCTAAGGTGAATTTCGCCGCTAAGTTGGGTTGGATCAATGCCCGCCCGGCTGAAGATCGAACGAATACGGGTATAGGCATACTGCATATAAGGGGCAGTATTGCCCTCGAAGCTCAGCATATTATCCCAATCAAAGACGTAATCGGTCGTGCGGTTTTTGGAGAGATCGGAATATTTCACCGCCCCGATTGCCACCGCTTCAACCACGGCTTGTCGCTCGCAAGCGGTCAGATCCGGATTTTTTTCTGCAATCAATTTTGCCGCACGTTCTTCGGCTTCGTTCAGTAAATCGACCAAACGTACCGTGCCGCCGCTGCGGGTTTTAAACGGTTTGCCGTCTTTGCCGAGCATCATTCCGAAGTTGTGATGTTCAAGGCTGAAACTGTCCGGCACATAACCGGCTTTACGGGTAATCATCCACGCCTGCTGCATATGCTGGCTTTGGCGAGAGTCGGAAAAGACCAAAGCACGATCGGCTTTGAGGGTATGGCAACGGTATTTTGCCGCTGCAATATCGGTGGTGGTATAGAGGAAACCGCCATCTTTTTTCTGCACAATCACGCCCATCGGCTCGCCGTCTTTATTTTTAAATTCATCAAGGAAAACCACCAATGCGTCGTCATCTTCCACTGCCAAGCCTTGCGCTTTGAGATCTGCCACGATATCCGGCAGCATAGGGTTATACAGGCTTTCGCCCATTACGTCTTTTTCGGTCAGCGTAACATTTAAGCGTTCATAGTTACTCTGATTTTGCTGCATCGTAATATCGACTAATTTTTTCCACATTGTGCGGCAATACTCATCACCGCTTTGCAATTTCACCACATAATGACGGGCTTTTTCGGCAAAGGCTTCGTCGTTATCATAGTGCGCTTTAGCGGCACGGTAAAAGGCTTCCAAATCCCCTAGTTCCATTTCACTGGCGTGTTCGTTTTCCATTTTTTCCAAGTAGGCGATCAGCATACCGAACTGTGTGCCCCAGTCGCCGACGTGGTTTGCCCGAATGACCTTATTGCCCAAAAATTCCAGCACCCGCACTACGCTGTCGCCGATAATGGTTGAACGTAAATGCCCAACGTGCATCTCTTTTGCCACGTTTGGCGAGGAGTAATCCGCCACCACCGTTTGTGTGTGGTTTAAATGAACGCCGAGTTTGTCATCGGCTAAGGCGTGCTGAACATTATTTGCCAGCCAAGTGGGATTGAGAAAAATATTGATGAACCCCGGCCCGGCAATCTCTAATTTGTCGGCAATGCCGTTCAAATCCAGCTGATCCAACACGTTTTGGGCAAATTCACGCGGGTTTTTCCCCAATTTTTTGGCAGCACCCATAATACCGTTTGCTTGGTAATCACCGAATTGCACCTTGCCTGATTGACGCACAAGCGGTTCAACATTGTTGTCTGCCCCCGCCTTAATCATTGCGTGCTTGATTTTTTCCGATAGAATGTGTTGAATATTCACGATAATTCCTATTGATGATACGTTACAAAAATGGCTGTAATGATACTAAAAAACCCCGCTAAAAACTCGCCTTTTGCAAATTTTTTCGTAAAACTGACCGCTTGTTTCGGTGAGTTAGCCGAGTTTGAACGGAAAATCCGGCAAATTAGCGACATCGCCCGCCTGCCCCTCTCACAGTTTGAGATCGATCATTTGGCGGTGAGAATGAATAATATTGAGACGGCACATCAATGGCGAACGCTGTTAGGGGAAGGAGCGACATTGCTGAAAGAGAGTGAAGTCAACGGGCGACCAATCAGCTTGTTTCGCCTTCATCAGCCCCTCGACTTTCTCGGTCAACGGGTGTCGGTGATTGAATTGCCGTTTCCGAAGGGCAAAGTCTATGCTGAACAAGGTTGGGAACATATTGAGGCGGTTGTGCCGCTGTTGCCGGCAGAAACGATCGAGCAGTGGATTACAAGGGTATGCACACAATTTCAGTTAGCGGAAAATCCGGCGTTAATATTGAAAATCAGCCAGCCGCACGTGAGCGGTGAAAGATTAGCCAATCCGACCATTGCGATCCGATTACGAGATGCAACTTATTACAATCCTACTTGTCTGAAGCTGCACCCTTATTCGATTGATGACGTTGTACGTTCGGAATCTAGAGATTAACCTTTAATTTTTTGGAGCATAAAATGAAAAAAATCGGTTTAACCGGTGCGTTAATGGCAAGCTTTGCATTGGTAGGTTGTTCAAATACGGATATTTACAGTGGTAGCGTATATAGCGGTAGCCAAGCGAAAGAAGCGCGGGCAATCAGCTACGGCACGATCGTTTCGGTACGTGAAGTGAAAATTCAAGCTGAAAATAACGGTGTGTTAGGCACAGTCGGCGGCGGCGTATTGGGCGGTATTGCCGGTTCAACCGTGGGAGGTGGCCGTGGGCAAGCGATTGCGACCACTGTGGGCGCAATTGCCGGTGCGATGATCGGCAGTACCGTTGAAGAAAAAGTGAGCCAAGTTTCCTCCTTGGAAATGGTGATCCGTAGAGATAACGGGCAAGAAATTGTCGTTGTGCAGAAAAAAGAAGCTGGTTTTGTGCCGGGCAAACGTGTTAGAATCGTTGGGTCTAGTTCAGATCTTAATGTTTCTCTACTGTAATCATTATCCTTAAGGAACTTAAAATGAAAAAACTTTCTCTTGTTTTATTGATGAGTGCTATTGTAAGTGCTTGTACCGCCGATGTTTATGCAGACAAAGGTAACGCCACTATTTTAAGTAGCAAAGACCTTTCTGAAAATGTAGTTGAATTAGTGGTACAAAAAGACAACGGCGAATTAGTTACAATGACCCGTGAATACGATGCACACGCAGCGGTTGGTGCACGTGTGAATGTTACAGAAAATTACAACCACGAAGATCCGGATTTAAAAACAATCACTCGCTACGAGTTTAAATAATCCGTCAAAAACCTCGACACGTTCGAGGTTTTTTTCCGGCTGAAATTCGCCTAAAATGGCAAAAAATCGCTGAAAACAGACCGCTTGTATGAACACCTTGCTCAAAAAGCTCTCTTTCGATTGGCTGAATGCGAATATTGTCGGCACATTACCCATTTTCTTTGCAACCAACCTTGCCGCCCTTAGCATTTGGCAGCTCAATATTTCCGAACACACAATGCCGTTGATGCTGGGGATTATTGCCGCCGGCTTGTCTGATTTGGATAACCGCCTAACCGGCAGGCTTAAAAATCTCTTTTTTACCTTGGTCGCCTTTGCGATCTCTTCACTGTCTGCGCAACTTGCACTGAGCCACGGTTGGCTGTTTATTCCACTGATTACCCTGATCACTTTCGTGGTGATTATGCTCGGTGCAATTGGACAACGTTACAGTACTATCGCTTTCGGCACTTTGCTGGTCGCCCTTTATACTACATTGAGCTACAACCCGATTGTGCCTTGGTATAGCAATACATTGCTGATTTTATTCGGCACGCTGATCTATGGTTTTGTCGCAGTGATTGTCTATCTCTGTTTCCCGCACCGTGCGGTACAGGAAAATATGGCGCAATATTTTGAGGCACTGAGCCGATATTTGCAGATCAAAGCCGATTTTTTTGACCCTGACGATACCGATTGCCTCCCCGCCAAGCAATTCGCCCTCGCTCAAGCCAATATTGCGGTAATGAGCGCATTTGATAAAACACGGGTGGCGTTGTTTTATCGCCTGCGGGGGCAGCACCGCCATTTACGCACCCAAAAGATGCTGCGTTACTACTTCATCGGGCAGGATATTTGGGAACGGGCAAGCTCCAGCCACTCGCAGTATGATACGCTGTTTGAGCAACTTAAAAACACCGATCTGATTTTCCGCTTTCAACGGATTTTGGAACTGCAAGCCATTGCCTGCCAACAGGTAGCGACAGCTTTACGACATAATCAGCCTTATCAGCACAATATGCGTGGTGAAAAAGTATTGGCGGGCTTGATTCAATCCCTCCGCTATCATCAGCAACAGGGTGTGTTACAACGGCACAAACTGCAATCTATTGCGGATAATCTGCGCAATATTGAGGGGCAATTGGCACAACTTGGGGAAGATAAGGGGAATATCGATCTTCGCAAAAAATCGCCGCCAACCGCCCGCTTGATCGCCGAAAACGTGTCCGGATTTCGCAATATGGTGCAGGCAATCCGCAGCCAGTGCCATTTGGGGTCGCAACTGTTTCGCCACGCCGTACGGCTTTCGATTGTGGTATTTTTGTCCAGTTTAATGGTAGAACTGTTTGCGATTGAACAGGGCTATTGGATTTTGTTGACCGCCGTGTTGGTGTGCCAGCCGAACTATTCCGCCACCAAAAAACGCCTGACACAACGTGTAATCGGCACTGTGCTGGGGGTGATAGTCGGGCTGTCTTTCCGCTATCTTTCCCCAACCCTTGAAGCGCAGCTCGGCATATTAGTTGCGTCCAGTAGCCTGTTCTTTTTCTTTCGCTCCAACAATTACAGTTTTTCCACCTTTTTCATCACGATTCAAGTGTTGGTCAGTTTTGATGTGGTCGGGTTAGATCCGAACGGCGCAATGTTGCCGCGGATTTTTGACACACTGATCGGCGTAGGCATTGCGTGGTTTGGGGTCGCTTATCTGTGGCCGGATTGGCGGTTTGTCAATTTGCATAACAGCTTGCGGGAAACCTTAAAAGCCAGCGCTCACTATTTACGTCATATTGTTGCCCAGTTACAGTTCGGCTATCGGGATCAGTTTTCCTATCGAGTGGCACGGCGGGCGGCACAAAATGCCGTTACCGGATTAAGTACGGCGGTATCGAATATGGCGGGCGAGCCGAAAAAATACCGCCAGCCCCTTGAGTTTGCCCCTACTTTGCTCGGTTTGAGCTATACCTTGCTCAGTTATATTTCCGCCTTAGGTTCACAGCGTACTCAAAGCGAGAGTCTTAATCATCATATTGATTTTGCCGCAGTTTTCTTCAAACAGGGCAAACAAATCGCCAAATTATTGGACAATATGGCAAAAGGTGTTGATTGCAACGAACAAAAGATTTTGGCGATAGATACGCAGCTACAAACGTTTGAGGCACAATATCAGCACTGTATTGACGAACAGAGCTTGGTACTGTTGCAGCAGCTACGCCTAATTGTGCAGATGCTGCCGCAACTTTGGCATTTTGTGGAGCAGGAAAAGCATTATAATCACCACAAAAAGCAACTCACACCTGCCTAATTCACCTTATTTGAGGTGGGAGAGATAGACATCAAAGCGATGATTTTTGGTGGTCTGACTGAAATCAGGCGTTTGTCCGGCGAGAAACGGCGCATAGTCGGGGCGTTTAACCACCACGCGTTTACGGGCAAGCCGTTTTGCCGGTGCAAAAAACGCATCGCTGTCTAAATCCGCGCCGACTAAATGTTGAAAGACCCGAATCTCTTTTTTGACTAACGCACTTTTTTGCTTATGCGGGTACATTGGGTCAAGGTACACCACATCGGCAAACTCGGTATCGGGCGACAATGCTTCGATGGTGCGGGCGTCCGCCAAGACCATTCGTTGTTGCATAAAGCCCCCGATTTCCGCATCTTGATAGGCACGTTGCAAACCGTCTTCCAGCAACGCGCAGACGATCGGCTGGCGTTCAACCAGCACCACTTTGCAGCCGACACACGCCAGCACAAAGGCATCTCGCCCCAGTCCTGCGGTGGCATCGATCACGGTCGGCAAATAATCCCCTTTAATCCCGACCGCTTTAGCAACCGCTTCCCCCCGTCCGCCGCCGAATTTGCGCCGATGTGCCATTACGCCATCGACAAAATTGACCGCAATCGCCCCCAATTTCGGCTCGTCCAATTTGCGCAGCTCCAATCGCTCATTTGTTTGTACCAACGCCAAGATTGCATCGGGGGTATGCGTGAGCTGCCATTTTTCGCAAACGGCTTGAAAGCGTTCACGAAAATCACTTTGGTTAATCAACTGGATCATAAAATAAACCGTTCAAAAATCTCATCAAGGTGGGCAAGCAAACAGGCTTTGCCGGCAATCTCTTCACCCTGCCACGCCGTTTGCAATATTTCGGCAGTAAACGAGCGCTCGTACTGCTCGGCAAGGGGAAAATAGCTGATATGCCACGGCTCTTGCCCGATATGTTTGTCCGTTTGCTCTAAAAACGGAAAGTAAAAGCCAAAGGTTTCGCTATTGACGAGCAGCCAGTTGGTGAGTTGTTGAAAATAGCCGCCTGTCTGATACTCCCAAGGTTCAAGCTGCAAAGGCTGATCCGGCGGCAGTAAATCGGGGTCGAAAATATCAATTTCTGTCCCCCAATGATGGCGGCTCGCCCCCGGCATTGCCGACCAACGCAAAATCGCTTGGCTTTTTTGCCAATCGGACAGCCTGCGAAATTCAATGGCGCAACCGTGATCATCGTGGACTTTTCGCTCACCGTTAAATTTAGCGTTCCAAATCATTTTTTGCCGCTCAAAGTCCCGATAGGTGCTGGCAGGCTGAAGATTAAAGCCCGCTTGTTTCGCCGCCTGTTGTAACGCAAGAAAGGCAGTAACCGCCTCAGGTTGCAAGGCGTGTTTATCGGATAACGGGTTCGGTAAACCGGCTAAATGCTCACGGCTTTTACCGGTCAGAACCGCGTTGAAATTTGCAAAATTAGGCATTCATCTCACCGCTTGTATGGGTTTATCACCGTGCTAATTATAAGAGAAAACCACAAAATCAAAAAATATTTGCCGCCGAAATCGTTCTTAAGTTTTTCTTCATCTTTTCTTGTTTAAATTGCTGCCGTATTCACACAACACTTAAAATGAGGTCTTTATGAAATCTTTAGCAAAAATGAGTTTAACTGCTCTGTGCCTTGCTACTCTTACCGCTTGTTCCAGCGGCGGCAAAGGCGATGACGATTCCAAAGCGGTTTCGCCAAGCAGTGTCGGTACACCGACTGCGGTGCAAGCGAACGGTAATACACAGGCTCAATCCGGTAATGCGTCGTCAAATCAAGCCGCTAGCCAAAATGCAGCGGTGGCTTCAACGGGCATTCAACAAGGCACACTTTCGCCGACCACATTAGTGGTGGACGGCACAAGCTATAATCTTGCACCGGTTGGCGCTTCTGCAAGAGAAATCCACTCGTTCGGGGCGAATGTCGAATTAGTGCGTGAAGTGGAAGACAACGGGCAGTATTTCGGCTTTACCTCAAAAGGTACAGGCACACAACGTTACGCTTATGCCGGCAGTTTAGTGCCGGAAACACAAAATATGCCGACACAAGGCATCGCACGCTACGAGGGTGATGTTGTGTATAGCTACGGCGGCCCGATGAGAGACGGCGATGCGGAACTGATGGCAAATTTCGGGACGAAAACCCTATCCGGCGTCTTTGAAAACAGCCACTACGGTAATGTTGCCGTGAATGCCACAATTAACGGCTCGGCATTTAACGGTCAGGCGGTGGCACAGGGTGTTGCCCCAGCCACCCTTTCCGGTAAATTCTACGGTGTAAATGCCAACGGGATTGCCGGCGTATTCGGCAATGCGGATAACACCTTAGGCGGCGCATTTGGGGCGGATAGAGAATAATTTCCCCAATACTCATTAAACGGGAACGCCGGTTTTCCCGATAAAATCGGCGTTCCCATCATAGCTTAATATACCCGTTTACCCGCCTGTTCAATCAAGGACTTGAGATAGGGAATGTCATCGTGGCTTAACATATCAATTAAGCCGGCACGAAGCCATTCGATAATCTCACTTTCGGCATCATAGCCATATTTTGCATTGTAGGCTTGGGTGGGGCTAATACCGTCTTTGGACTCGTGCAGATACAAGCGGACGGATAGCCCCGCTTTTTTGTAAGCCTCTAAATCATCTCTATGTACATAGTGATATTCCACACAGACGCTGTCGGCATTAGATGCCAGCACCGCAGCAAGCTGATTTTGGTAACGCGCTAGGGTAACATGAGTTTAACTGCTCTGTGCCTTGCTACTCTTACCGCTTGTTCCAGCGGCGGCAAAGGCGATGACGATTCCAAAGCGGTTTCGCCAAGCAGTGTCGGTACACCGACTGCGGTGCAAGCGAACGGTAATACACAGGCTCAATCCGGTAATGCGTCGTCAAATCAAGCCGCTAGCCAAAATGCAGCGGTGGCTTCAACGGGCATTCAACAAGGCACACTTTCGCCGACCACATTAGTGGTGGACGGCACAAGCTATAATCTTGCACCGGTTGGCGCTTCTGCAAGAGAAATCCACTCGTTCGGGGCGAATGTCGAATTAGTGCGTGAAGTGGAAGACAACGGGCAGTATTTCGGCTTTACCTCAAAAGGTACAGGCACACAACGTTACGCTTATGCCGGCAGTTTAGTGCCGGAAACACAAAATATGCCGACACAAGGCATCGCACGCTACGAGGGTGATGTTGTGTATAGCTACGGCGGCCCGATGAGAGACGGCGATGCGGAACTGATGGCAAATTTCGGGACGAAAACCCTATCCGGCGTCTTTGAAAACAGCCACTACGGTAATGTTGCCGTGAATGCCACAATTAACGGCTCGGCATTTAACGGTCAGGCGGTGGCACAGGGTGTTGCCCCAGCCACCCTTTCCGGTAAATTCTACGGTGTAAATGCCAACGGGATTGCCGGCGTATTCGGCAATGCGGATAACACCTTAGGCGGCGCATTTGGGGCGGATAGAGAATAATTTCCCCAATACTCATTAAACGGGAACGCCGGTTTTCCCGATAAAATCGGCGTTCCCATCATAGCTTAATATACCCGTTTACCCGCCTGTTCAATCAAGGACTTGAGATAGGGAATGTCATCGTGGCTTAACATATCAATTAAGCCGGCACGAAGCCATTCGATAATCTCACTTTCGGCATCATAGCCATATTTTGCATTGTAGGCTTGGGTGGGGCTAATACCGTCTTTGGACTCGTGCAGATACAAGCGGACGGATAGCCCCGCTTTTTTGTAAGCCTCTAAATCATCTCTATGTACATAGTGATATTCCACACAGACGCTGTCGGCATTAGATGCCAGCACCGCAGCAAGCTGATTTTGGTAACGCGCTAGGGTAACGACTTGTAATTTGACTTCGGGATAAAGTGATTTAACCTGATTGATCAACCTGTGGTCGAATGCCAATAATAAAATGTGATTCACCGCCCCGGTTTCTCTAATAAGATCTGCCAAGACTTCTGCAAATCGTTGATGATTCCGCCGCTGCTTCGCTTCAACGACTAAGCCCAAATTATGTTTCACCGCCCAGATTAGCACCTCTTTTAGTTCTGGAATTTCCGTACCGACAAACACCGAGCTAAATTTTGCTCCGTAATCATATTGGCGTAACTGGGCAAGAGTCATTTGTTCGACATACCCCTCACCATTAGATACCCGCTCAATCGAAAAATCGTGAATAACAACGATTTTTTCATCTTTGGTCATCGCAATATCCAATTCGACACTGTGTGTACCCGCTTGATACGCACCGACAAAGGCAGCCATTGTATTTTCCGGATAAGCGGCACTGTAACCACGATGGCTATTTGCCAACACAGTATTGTGCCGGCTCACGTTAAATTGAAAGCCCATTAGAGACTCCTTTTGAGTTAAAAAAATAAATCAAATTGTATGATAAAGTCATTTTATACGCAATTATTTATACGGTGTAGTCATCATATTGTCATAAAAGTCCGCTATTTTTAGCACAAGTTTGTGAACTTTATCACAAAATGCAAATAAATAGAGTTTATATATTAAATTCTATTGAGGTGTCGTATATAGTTTAAACATTTCAATCAATATGCCATTTAACGTCGAGGAGGTTCGCAATGGCAAAACTGGAAATCAAAAATGTTACCAAGAAATTTGGCGATTTTTATGCGGCAAAAAATATCTCGTTTACGGCAGAAGAGGGAGAATTTGTTACCTTGCTTGGGCCAAGTGGTTGTGGCAAAACCTCGTTGCTTAAATTGATAGCCGGTTTTTATCAGGCGGATGAAGGCGAGGTATTGATCGGAGATAAAAATGTTAATTTTGTTCCGCCTGAAAAGCGCAATACTGCAATGTGCTTTCAATCTTATGCACTTTTTCCGCATTTGAATGTTTCGCACAATATCTGTTATGGGTTACAACAAAAGAAAATTGAAAAAGCCGAACAAGCGGGACGTTTGAATACCGCATTAAAGCAGATGGATTTGGAAAACCATAAACTGAAAATGCCGAATCAGCTTTCCGGCGGTCAGCAACAACGGGTCGCTCTAGCCAGAGCAATGGTTACACGGCTGGATGTCATTTTATTTGATGAGCCGCTTTCCAACCTTGATGCAAAATTGCGTGAAAGTGTCCGCTTTGAAATCAAGCAATTATCTCATCAATATAATTTAACCAGCATCTATGTAACGCACGATCAAGCGGAAGCCCTAGCTATGTCCGATAAAATTATTGTGCTCAATAAAGGCAGTATTGAGCAGATCGGCACACCCCAACAAATCTACCACCAACCGATCAACCGCTTTGTTGCCGATTTTATCGGCATCGCCAATATTTTCGAAGCGCAGGTTAAGCCGATCGGTGAAAGGATCTACCAAGTACGTTCTTTATTAGGTGAGTTTCACGTTGAATCGCCACGCCCGCCGTTAGCAGAACGTATTTATGTCTGTTTCCGCCCCGAAGATGCACTACTTGCACAAGCGCATACAGACGAAAACACATTTACGGTGGAAGTGAAGCAAACAGCGTTTATGGGGAGCTTAACCGAAATCCAAGCGGTTATCCCTCAATACCCTGAGAAAATACTGCGTTTGCAACTGACGAAATTCCCCGAACTCCCAACAGATAACCTTTACCCTTGCCCGCAATGCCATTCACTTTTTGGAGGCAGTATGAAAAACGTTCGCCTGGATCTCAAAGCGTGGCTCTTGTTAATACCTGGTTTAGGCACAATTTTGCTGCTAATGGGCTCGACTTTTTATATCGTTGTCCTACAAAGTGTCGGATTGTATAACATCTTTGGTGATGAAAACGCTTTTACTTTACACCATTGGCAAGCGGTGCTTTCCGATGACATTTTTCAAAAATCGCTCGGCTATTCCGTGAAAGTGGCCTTGCTCGGTGCGATATTGTCTATTATTGTCGCCTATCCGATAGCAATGTGGTTGCGTAAACCGATTCCCGCGAAAGTCGCAGTTATTACGATTTTGCGCGCACCAATGCTTGTCCCCGGCTTAGTCGCTGCGTTCTTATTAGTCAATATCATCTCCTACCACGGTATCCTCAATGAATTATTCGTCTTTTTAGGTATTTGGAAGCAACCCCATACGTTACAGAATGATGATTTTGGCTGGGGCGTGATTGTGTTGCAAATGTGGAAAAATATTCCCTTCGCACTGATTTTAATTGGCGGTGCGGTCAATTCCCTAAAGTCCGATCTGTTTGATGCCGCCGCTAATCTCGGCTCAACCCCGTGGCAACGTTTCCGTTATGTGGTATTTCCTTTAAGTCTGGGCGCTGTTCAAGTCTCCTTTATTCTGATTTTTATCGGCGCACTGGGGGATTTTGCGTTTTACAGTATTGCCGGCCCAAGAGATACCTATTCTCTCGCCCGCTTAATGCAGATGACGGCATATCAATTTGAGGAATGGAATCAAAGTGCGGTAATGGCAATGATGATTATGCTGACATCCGCTTGCTTTACCGTGTTAATTTCGGTGCTGATCCGACCGCTTGCAACGAAAAGAGGAGAGATACAATGAATACAACCATCGCCACCAAAAACGGTCGGCTTATCGGCAAAATTGCGATCATCTTTTTTCTTATCGCCAATACGATTTGGCTATTTATTCCTTTTCTAATGGCTGGACTATGGTCGTTTGTTGATCCGAAAGCACCTTGGAGTTACCCCGATATGCTGCCGCCTTCGCTCTCCCTTGAGCGTTGGGTCAATGTATGGCAACAAACCTCTTTGCCGGAAGCGATGCTCAATAGTTATACCATTGCACCGGTGGTTGCATTGATTGCCATTTTATTGGCCATTCCCACCGCTTATGCGTTCGGCAGAATGCAATTTAGAGGGAAAAAAGTGGCAGAGCTACTTACTCTCATTCCCCTTGTTATTCCGGGAATGATTATTGCCCTGTTTTTTAGCCAAATGCTGTTATCGCTGAATATTACAACGCCTTTTATCGGCATTGTGATTGGGCATACGGTAATGGCGCTACCTTATGCTATCCGGATTTTATCCGCCGGATTTAGTGCGGTTCCCCAAGATTTAATTGATGCCAGCCGTGATCTCGGTGCGTCCAAACTCACCACCTTCAAAGATGTGTATTTACCGATGTTAAAACCTAGCTTTTTGGCTGCCATTATTTTTTGTTTAGTCAAAAGTTTGGAGGAATTTGCGATCGCCTTTGTCATCGGATCACCGGATTTTATTACTGTTCCGACGATCTTATATTCTTTCTTGGGCTATTCCTTCATTCGCCCAAACGCTGCCGTTGTTTCACTGATTTTGATGATTCCTAACATTATTTTAATGATGATTATCGAAAAATTACTGAAAGGTAATTATCTCTCTCAATCCACAGGCAAAGCCTAATGACTTATAGGAGCATATTATGCGTAAACTTAATACCCTCATCGGATTTAGCACCGCTTGCGCAACGGTATTTTTTACCGGTAGCGTACAAGCAAACGACTTGAGTCAAAAAGCGTGGGCAGATATTGAAGCCCAAGCAAAGCAAGAAGGGCAAGTGGTCGTCAGCATTTGGTATTTGCAACCGCAATTCCGTACTTTCGTTAAAACCTTTGAGCAACAGTACGGAATTAGCGTTAAAATTCCGGAAGGGACATCGGAAGGTAATATTAACAAATTGCTTGCCGAGAAAACGTTAGAGAAAGGGAAAATGGATGTTATCGCCATTGGTGCAGATGCTTACCCGACCGTACAAAAAAGCGATGTATTAGCCGATTTAAGCCGGTTACCAAATTTCTCAACCGCAAACCACTTTTTACAAGGCGTTGAGTTAGGCACACAAGCGGTCGGGTTTTGGGGAAATCAAACCGGTTTTGCATACGATCCGCTACGCTTAACAGAGGAACAACTGCCACAAAGTTGGCAGGAAATGCAAGCCTACCTTGAAAAACAGCCTCGCAAATTCGGCTATGCTGATCCAAACGGCGGTGCATCCGGTAAAGCCTTTATTGAACGGGCATTGATTTATATCAGCGGAGATTATGATTATCAGCACCAAGAATTTAATCAAGCACAAACCGAAAAATGGCAAGCCACTTGGGACTGGTTCGCACAGCACAAAGAGAAGATGACCCGAACATCTTCCAACGCAGACAGTTTAACCCGTTTAAATGACGGAGAGTTAGATTTAGTGTCTGCGTGGCAAGATCACCTGTTTAGTTTGCAAAAACAAGGTGCAATTACCCCTCGTCTCAAATTTTATATACCGAAATTCGGTATGCCTGGCGGTGGAAATGTATTAGGTATTGCAAAAAATAGTCGTCATCCGGCCGCTTCCTTGCTGTTTGTGAATTGGATTGTCTCACATCAGGTGCAACAAAATCTGCATCAAGCCTTCGGCGTACGTCCGCTAGACAACCAAGTCGGAAAGGCTGACGTACTATTTTTCCCTGCCCATTGGGGCAAAAATGCAATGGCAACGTTTACTAAAGAGGTTGTTGCAAAATAATCGGTTGATCAAATAGGGCAATAAAGGCTACGATAAGTAGCCTTTATTTTCCCAATATGATTATGTCATCAAATAACCCGATTTTATCCTTAAATGCCAGTGAACGCCTACTGCTACGCCTTATTCGTCAGCATTCTCCTTCTCGAGCCATATTAAGCCAGCTATCAGGGCTGACACCGGGGGCAATCACTCAATATTGCCGAAAATTGCTGTTTTTAGGACTGATTAAAGAAAATGAAAAAGCGGTTAAAAAGCGGGGGCAGACCTCCTATCATTTAACCTTAAACCCAACCGCTTGTTGTTCTATCGGCGTTACCTTTCTAAGCGAAGCATTTCACCTTTCCTTAGTCGATTTTTGTGGTAATAAACTTGCGAGTGAATGCCATACCTATCAAACAAAAACGGATTTAGATCGCTTATTTAGTCAAATCAAAAGTGCAATCAAGCGGTTACTTGAGAAGAAATTCTTGCAAGAAGCCCGTATTCTTGGTATTGGATTTTCCGTTTCCGGTTACTTATTATCGGATAGTTCCCGCTCATCGCCTTGGTTTCCTTTGTTGCAAAATCAACCCCATTTGGCGGATAAATTGACCCAGTATTTAGGGTATCCGTGCAGGATTGAAAATAATATCAATACCATTGCTATCGGCGAGTATTATTCGGGTGCGTGGCGGGAAAACGATGATCTTATCGTCATCAGCCTTGATTTTGGGATTGGTGCAGGTGTCATTTCACAAGGTAAGTTCATTCAAGGCGGCTTTGGCAATGCTGGTGAAGTGGGAATGTTATTCAGTTACGAGCAACCCCGTCCAAGTTGGAATGATTTAGTCAAAAGCCTCGGTAAAGAGAATATAACCGAGGCGGACATTTTAGCACGATTTGACGAGCAAGATCCGATGCTCCATCATTGGCTGGATCGTGCAAAACCGCAGGTGCTTTCATTAGTCATTTCGGCAATCGCTTGGCTTGATCCAAAAGTGATCGTTATTACCGGAATGCTGCCTAGACCCCTTATTGATCATATTGCGACATATATCCGGCATTCCTCGTATTTCAGCCAAACGGAACGACCCCTTGCACAGTTGGATACCACCCAAATCGGCATTGAAAATATTGCCTTGGGGGCGGCGATCTTACCAATTTACTTTTTATTGAATGAATAGTGATGATGGGGCGAAAATCGCCCCTTTTCTATAACAATTTAGTCAGAATACGGTGGTAAATGTCGCCGCATTTGGCTAGATCGTGAATATCAACACATTCATTGACTTTATGAATGGTGCGGTTTAGCGGGCCGAACTCGACCACTTCTGCGCCCATTTGCGCAATAAAACGCCCGTCCGATGTGCCGCCGCCGGTTTCTAATGCTGGGGTAATCGACGTAATCTCTTGTACGGCAGCAACGGCGGCTTCCACCAATTTACCTTGTGCGGTGAGAAACGGTTTGCCCGATAACTGCCAGTGAATACGGTAACGTAAACCGTGCTGTTCAAGCAGTTCCGCTACTGTTGCTTGAATGATTTGGTCGTCCACTTCGGTAGAATAACGCAGGTTAAACTGCACATAAAGCTCGCCGGGGATCACGTTATTTGAGCCTGTTCCCGCCTGAATGTTGGCAATTTGCAGGCTGGTCGGTGGGAAATAGGCGTTGCCTTGATCCCACTGATAAGCGGTGAGCGCCTGTAAAAATGGCAAGGCTCTATGTACCGGATTATCCGCCAAATGCGGATAAGCAACGTGCCCTTGTACCCCTTCAATATAGAGTGTCGCCGTGATAGACCCCCGCCGCCCGTTTTTAATCACATCACCGAGCTGCCGGGTGCTGGAAGGCTCGCCGACCACGCAATAATCAATTCTTTCGCCCCGTGCCATTAGGGTTTCAACCACTTTGACTGTGCCGTCTTTTGCTGCGGCTTCTTCGTCTGAGGTAATCAGCAAGCCGATTTTGCCGTGATGATCGGGGTTTTGGCGGACAAAGTGTTCGGCAGCCACCACCATTGCGGCAAGCGAACCTTTCATATCCGCCGTCCCCCGTCCGTAGAGATGCTCGCCGTCAAGGTGTGCGGCAAACGGTGGGTATTGCCACTGGCTTTCATCGCCAGCGGGTACAACATCGGTATGACCGGCAAAGGCAATGCAAGGGCTGCCCGTGCCGTGGGTTGCCCATAAATTCAGGGTGTCGTCAAACGGCAGCCACTCCAGTTGAAAACCAAGAGTTTGTAACCGCTCGGCAATAATGTGTTGGCAGCCTTGATCATCAGGACTAATAGACGGTCGTTGAATCAGCTGCCGTGCCAATTCGATAATCTGTATTTGCATTTTTCCCTCAACAAGCGGTGGGTTCGCCGTGATTTTTTGTAAAATCATGCATAGGTGGATTTTGCAAAAAACAAGCCGAAACCGACCGCTTGGCAAAACGATTTCCAAGATAAAAATGCCGATTTACTCGTCATTTCCGATTAGTAAAGTACCCGTGCTTTGATTGTGCCGTCAATCTCTTTCAAGCGAGCGAGGGCTTCGTTGGTATTTTCAAGTTCGACATCAATCACCACATAGCCGATAGTCGGATCGGTTTGCAAGAATTGTGCGGCAATATTCACGTTGAGATCCACAAACACTTGGTTGATTTTGTTCAGAATCCCCGGACGATTTTCGTGAATATGCAATAAACGTGTCGCACCGGCGTGTTCCGGCAGCGATACTTCAGGGAAATTCACTGCCGATAACGTTGAGCCGTTGTCAGAATATTTGACAAATTTGCTCGACACTTCCGTGCCGATATTCGCTTGTGCTTCGGAGGTTGAACCGCCGATATGTGGGGTTAAAATCACATTATCAAATTTGCGCAATGGCGATTCAAACGGATCGCTGGCGGAGGCGGGCTCTTCAGGGAACACATCTAACGCTGCCCCCCGTAATTTGCCGGCATCTAACGCCGCCGCTAGTGCGTCAATATCCACCACAGTACCGCGTGCAGCGTTAATCAATACGGCATCGTCTTTTAATTGGGCAATGCGTTCGGCATTGATGAGGTTTTTCGTTGAAGCATTTTCCGGCACGTGCAGGGAAATCGCATCGCAACTGCCGAGGAGTTCCTCAAGGCTGGCAACTTGTTGAGCATTGCCGAGCGGCAGTTTATTTTCAATATCATAAAAATAGACCTGCATACCAATGGATTCGGCAATAATGCTCAACTGCGAACCGATATGCCCGTAGCCGATAATGCCTAATTTTTTGCCGCGCACCTCGTTTGAGCCGGCGGCGGATTTATTCCAGATACCGCGATGCACTTCGGCATTGGCTTTCGGCACTTGACGCATCAACAGAATAATTTCCGCCAGCACCAATTCCGCAACGGAGCGGGTGTTGGAGAACGGGGCGTTAAACACCGGAATCCCACGCCGTTTTGCCGCCTCTAAATTCACCTGATTTGTGCCGATACAGAAGCAGCCAATCGCCACCAGTTTAGACGCTTTTGCAATCACCTCTTCGGTTAAGAAGGTACGGGAGCGGATCCCGACAAAATGCGCATCTTTGATAGCGTTAATTAAATCTTCACCGTCCAAGGCTTTTTTGTGATATTCAATATTGGTGTAGCCGGCGGCTTTCAGCACCTCGATCGCATTTTGATGCACGCCTTCCAAAAGGAGAAATTTAATTTTAGATTTATCGAGAGAAATTTTTGCTGTCATATCAAATCCTGTTGTGTTTGAGAGAAAAAACAAGCGGGCGGATTGTCAGCATTTTTTGCAAAAAAATCGCAGAATCTCGCCGCTTGCGTTATTGTTATTCGAGAATTTTCGCCCCTTCTGGCGTGCCGACAATCGTTACATTGGCATAACGTTGGGCAAAGATACCGTTCGTTACCACCCCGGCAATATTGTTAATGGTATGCTCGATTTTGAGCGGCTCAAGGATTTTAAAGTTATACACATCTAAAATCACATTGCCGTTATCGGTAACCACATTTTCACGATATTCCGGCGAACCGCCTAACGCCACTAATTGACGGGCGACATAAGAACGTGCCATCGGGATCACTTCAACAGGCAGGGCAAAGGTTGAACCTAGCACGTCCACTTGCTTGGAGCTATCCACAATACAGATGAATTTTTTCGCCAGCGAGCTGACAATTTTTTCACGGGTGAGTGCAGCACCGCCGCCTTTAATCATATAACCTTGCGGGGTGATTTCGTCCGCACCGTCAATATACACATCAAGGCTCGACACCTCGTTGGCGTTAAACACCTCAATGCCTTGTTTTCTCAACAATTCTTCCGAATGTTTTGAGGCTGCCACCGCCCCTTTGATCTGATCCCGCATTGAGCCTAATGCTTCAATAAAGCAGTTTACCGTTGAACCGCTTCCCACCCCGACAATCGTATCGGGTTGCACAAATTTCAGCGCCGCTTGAGCGGCAATTTTTTTCATTTCGAGTTGAGTCATAATTTCCCCTTGAGCAAACGATTGCGTAAAATTCTAAAGGATTTTTGAATAAAAACAAGCGGCGGGATTCTTGTCAATTTTGACAGCAATCCCACCGCTTGATCGATTAGCCCGCAGCTTCTTCGTTTTCTTTTGGCGTATAAAAGCGGGACACCAGCAGACCGATTTCAAATAACAGACACATCGGCACGGCAAGCAGCGTTTGTGAGAAGATGTCCGGCGGTGTGAGCAACATTCCAATCACAAAGGCGGCAACAATAATGTAGGGGCGTTTTGCCCGCAAATCCGCAGGGGTTGTGATCCCAGACCAGCAGAGCAGTATAATCGCAACCGGCACTTCAAAACAGATACCGAATGCGAGAAAAATGGTCAGAATAAAATCAAGATAGCTGTTGATGTCGGTTGCCATTACCACGCCTTCCGGTGCGGTACTGGTTAAAAAGCCGAAAATCAGCGGGAATACCACGTAATAGGCAAAAGCAACCCCGATATAAAATAAGACGGTGCTTGACACTAATAACGGATAAACCAACCGCTTTTCGTGCTTATATAATGCGGGAGCGACAAACGCCCAAATCTGATACAGAATAAAGGGGACGGATAAAAATACTGCAACCACGGCAGTGAGTTTAATCGGGGTAAAAAACGGTGTAACCACATTGGTCGCAATCATTGTTGCCCCTGCCGGCAATCTTTCCGTCAGCGGATTAGCCAACAACGTATAAATATCATTTGCCCAATATACCAACGCACAAAAGACAACTAAAACGCAAATAACTGCTTTCAATAAACGGTTACGCAGTTCGACTAAATGGGTAATTAGAGGTTGAGATGTATCCACAGACATTATGCGTTATCCTGTTTTGTCGGCGGGGATTGAGCCAAATCGTCATCGGGCGGATAGTAGGCACTGAGATTCTCTTCATCGGCTTCTGCTTGCTCTGCGATTTCCGCCGGCGAAAGCTGGGTATCCGCAAGCGGTAACTTATGCTCTTCGGTTTGCAAAGTTGCCTCCGCTTGCAACGTTTGGCTCTCTTGCTCAATATTACGTTGAATTTCCATAACCCGATCATCGGTCAGCGCTTGAATTTCACCTTTAGCATCGGCTAAATCCTCCTGCATTTTTTGAGCAGATTCTTTTAACTCTGCAACGGTTTTACTCAATTCCGGCGAGAGCTGGCTTAAATTCAACTCTTCGGCTTTTTTGATACTCTCTTGCAGTTCCTGCAACTTCAGCTCTTGTGCCAACTCATTTTGTACATTTGCCGCCAAGCCCCGAATAGTACGAACCCAGCCCATTACGGTTCGGATCGCTACCGGCAAACGTTGCGGACCAAGCACCACCAAGCCCACAATAAATACCAAAACCAGCTCGGAAAAACCTATATCAAACACGAATTATGCCTGCTCTTTCTCTTTGGTTTTTTGCTCTGTTGTATCGGTTTGTTTTTGCTCAACTTTTTCAAATTCAGCATCTTTGGCTTTGTCATCGCTCATCGCCTTTTTAAAGCCTTTGACCGACTCGCCTAAATCCGCCCCTAAGGTACGTAATTTTTTCGTTCCGAAAAGTAAAACAATAATTGCAACCACAATCAAAAGTTGCCAAATGCTGATACCGCCCATAATGCGTCCTCTCTATTAAAATAAAAATTGCCTAAATTATACGAGTTTTCATCATCGAAAACACTACATTTGCACCAATAATTTCACAATTTAGCCGAATAGAAAAGAAGTTATTCTCCAAATTGTGTTTGAGATCACAAAAATTGCTCCAGTTTGGGTATAAATTCAGTGTTTTTTATCTCTATAAGCGAGAGAATATTGAAAAAATAAAAGGGCTGATGTTTTAAAAGCCCAAAGTAGCCCTTTTATATGTGGAATGGATTTCGATGAGAGAAAAGTAAGATATAAGTTCTCTTTTATGCTAAATTTTTCTCAGATACTGAAAGACGAGCCGCAGCCACAGGTTGAGCTGGCATTCGGGTTATTGACAATAAAGCGAGAGCCTTCAAGCCCTTCGATGTAATCGACTGTGCCGCCGATCAAATATTGTAAACTCATCGGATCGACCACTAAGCCGACGTTTTGGTTTTCAATGGTTAAATCGCCTTCATTCACTTGATCGTCAAAGGTAAAACCGTATTGGAAGCCGCTGCAACCACCACCGGTGATATATACCCGCAAACGCAGATTCGGGTTATCTTCCCCTTCAATGAGGCTTTTGACTTTATTTGCCGCCGCATCGGTAAAAATTAAAGGGATATTCATTTCACTCATTTCTTGTCCCATATCAAACTTTTTAAAAATGTCGGTATTATCTACTAATTGTTTTGTTTGGGCAATGGGGAAAAATCTAGGTTGAGGGGCTACTTTCCAGCATTGCTTTCGATTAAAATAATTCACTCCATTTGTAGCGTTGGAGCAACAATGAAAAAGCAAGTTATTTTTATCGGCGCAGGCGGCTATGCAAAATCGGTGTTGGATTCGTTAGATCCCGAGCAATTTGAGTTTTGCGGGTTTATTGATAATTTTAAGCCGGTCGGGACATTGCATTTGGGGTTTCCGATTTTAGCGGATACGATCGAGCACTTTAATGAGCGGGCGCATTACCACTATTTTATTAGTATCGGTAATAATACGCATCGGTTGGATAAATTTTTAACCCTGCAAAAATACGGTTGTTCGCTCATCAATGTGATCGATAGTAGTGCGGTGGTATCCCGTTTTGCTTCGCTCGGTACGGGCGTTTTTGTCGGGAAAATGGCGATTATCAATAGTGGCGTTACGGTCGGAGATAATGTGATTGTGAATACCAAAGCCTTGATTGAGCACGGTTGCCAAGTGGGTAATCACAGCAATATTTCTACAAATACGACACTAAACGGCGATGTGATTGTCGAAGATTATTGTTTTGTTGGCAGTTCATCTGTCGTCACCGGTCAGTTGCGGGTTGGTGAAAGTGCGATTGTGGGGGCTGGTGCGGTTGTGATTCGGAATGTCGAACCGAGAACGGTAGTTGCCGGCGTACCGGCAAAATTGATTAAGGAAATGAAATAAATGTCAAAGGTGTTTATTGTAGCGGAGATCGGCTGTAATCATAACGGCGATCCGCAATTAGCGAAAAAAATGGTGGACGTTGCCAAAGCGTGCGGCGTAGATGCGGTGAAATTTCAAACCTTCAAAGCGGATAAATTGATTTCAAAATACGCACCGAAAGCGGAATATCAAAAAGTTACAACCGGCACAGCGGATAGCCAGTTGGAGATGACTCGCAAATTAGAGTTGCCGTATGAGGAATTTATCCAGTTAGAAGCCTATGCCCGTTCGCTTGGGCTGGCGGTGTTTTCCACACCGTTTGATTTTGAATCCATAGATTTTTTAGCCGCTCAACAACAAAAAGTGTGGAAAATTCCGTCCGGTGAACTCACCAATTTACCCTATTTGGAGAAAATTGCCCGCTTGCCGATCGCCGATAAAACTATTGTGATTTCAACGGGAATGGCTACGATTGAGGAAATCAACGCTGCTCTCAAGGTGTTGGAAGATAACGGGGTGGCAAAACAAGCGATCACAATTTTGCACTGCAATACCGAGTACCCGACGCCGTACGAAGATGTCAATCTCAATGCGTTTCATCACTTAAAGCGTGAGTTTGGCGAGTATTGCCTCGGCTTTTCCGATCACTCAGCCGGTTATTTTGCCGGTATTGCCGCCGTGCCGTACGGTATTACCTTTATTGAAAAGCATTTTACCCTCGACAAAAATTTTGAGGGGCCGGATCATAAAGCCTCTGTTACGCCTGACGAGTTGAAACTATTGTGCGAAGGTATTCGGGCGGTGGAAAAAGCCCTTGGGTCAGCGGAAAAATTGGTTACCGCCTCCGAAGCAAAAAATAAAATTGTGGCACGCAAATCGATTATTGCCGCTCGCCCGATTAAAAAGGGGGAGATGTTTACTACCGAAAATCTGACGACTAAACGTCCCGGCAACGGCATTAGCCCGATGTATTGGTATGACATATTAGGGAAAGCGGCGGAGCAGGATTTTGAAGAAGATCAACTGATTCAAGACAGCCGTTTTGACAATCAACTGGTTTAACAAGCGGTCGGCACAATGAAAAAAATTGCAATTATTACCGCACGGTCAGGCTCGAAAGGGCTGCCGAATAAAAATGTACTGTTGGTTAATGGGAAGCCTTTGATGGCTTATTCAATTGAAGCGGCAATTGAATCGGCGATGTTCGACAAAATTATCGTCAGTACCGACTCGCAGGAATATATCGACCTGCTTTTCCATTACCCGATAGACTTTATCAAACGTGCCGAGCATCTTGCCGGCGATAAAGCCAGCTCGTTTGTGGTGATTGAAGATGTATTGCAACAGTATCACGCCCTCGCGTTTGACTACTTTATGTTGTTACAACCGACTTCACCGCTGCGTACGGCAACCCATATTCGTGAAGCCTGTGAGAAATTTGAGCAGAACAGCGAACGGTTCGATTTTTTGGTGTCGGTATCCGATGCCCATAAACCGACCACTCTCACCCGTGTGATTGAGGAAGACGAAACACTCAAGCATTTTCAACTGGATTATTCCAATTATGCCCGCCAACAATATCACCCAGAATACTCCCCGAACGGTGCAATATTTGTGGCAAAACCGACCGCTTACCTGCGTCAAAAACACTTTTATGGGGAAAAATGTTTGGCGTACTTTATGGATAAAGCAGTGTCGGTGGACATTGACGATCGGCTAGATTTCGACTATTTCTACTTTCTGATTCAGCAACAGCATAAAGAAGCACTGTTGTTGGAAAATATCCGTAAAGAGATTCACTACAAACAGGCATCTTTTCATCAGCCGAGCGATATCACCTTTATCGGACATTCCCAACTGGCACAGTGGTATATTGAAAGTCTGAATGGTCAAACCGTCAATAACTTGGCGATTTCCGGCATTACCGCCACTCAATATCGGGAATTGATTTTGCAAAATAACACACCGGCACTGGCTGACACGGTGGTGATTTGGCTTGGTATCAACGATTTAAGACGAGCAGGAGCAACCCTTGAAAATGCCGTGCAAGCGGTATCTGTGCTGGTGGAGCGGGTTAAACAGCTCAACCCAAATGCGCCCCTTTACTGCTTGGAATGTTTGAAAACCGTGTTCCGAGTGGATTGCGATAATCGCTTGATCAGTGAATTTAACCACCAAATTCAGCCAAAGTTGGCGGCATTGGGGGCAAACTTTGTCCCGTTGAATTGCGCTTTTGAAGACGGCTACGGCAAATTAAATCCGCAATACAGTAATGACGGCTTACATCTAAATTCACAAGGCTATGCCTTACTACAGCAGATGTTGGAAAAGGTGATTAAATAATGAAAAAAGTCGCATATATTACCGGTTCACGGGCAGAATACGGCATTGTTAAGCGTTTACTGAAACGGTTGGCGGATGATCCGAGCATTAATTTTTCATTGGTGGTAACTGCAATGCACCTTGATGCACAATACGGGCATACCGTTGATCAAATTGAGCGGGACGGCTTTGCCATTGCTGTGCGTATTCCGATGACTCTCGACAGCCAAAATAACCAAACTATTTTAGCCTCAATGGCAGAGTGTTTGGCAAAATTCGGGACGCATTTCCAGCAATCCTCCTATGATGCTGTGATTGTATTGGGCGATCGTTACGAAATGTTGGCGGTCGCGATTGCCTCTGCGATGCACAATATACCGTTAGTACATCTGCACGGCGGGGAGCAAACCTTAGGGAATTACGATGAATTTATCCGACATTCCATTACTAAAATGGCAAAATTGCATTTAACTGCCACTGAAAGCTATCGTCAGCGAGTGATCCAACTAGGCGAGCCGCCGGAGACGGTTAAAAATGTCGGATCATTAGGGGCAGAAAACAGCCTGATGCTCGACCTACCGAGTAAAACCGCCCTGATGGCACAACTAGGCATACCGGATCAGCCGTATTTTTTGGTGGTATTTCACCCCGAAACGCTCAATGCCCAACCGGTTTTGGCGCAGGTCGAAGCGCTCTTAGCGGCATTGGATCAGTTTAAAGATCGTTATCGGTTCGTGTTTATCGGTTCAAATGCGGATACCCATTCTGACCAAATTTTCCAGCGTTTTCATCACTATACCCAAACCAACGGTTTTGCCTTTTTCACCTCGGTTAAACCGGAGCAATATTTAGCATTGATTAAATATTCTCAAGGGCTGATTGGTAACAGTTCGTCCGGTTTGCTGGAAGCCCCGTCCTGCCAAGTGGGGACGGTCAATATCGGTAATCGCCAACAAGGGCGGGTACGGGGCGAAAGTGTTATTGATGTTGCCACAGATACTCAAGGGATTATTCAAGGGATTGAAACCTTGTTATCTGCCGAGTTTCAGCAACGGCTACCACAAATGGTTAATCCGTATTACCAAGCCAATGCGATGAAAAAAGCATTTGAAGCGATTAAAGCCTTTTTGGACGATCCGAAGAAAGATCAACCGAAGGGGTTTTATGATCTTCCTTTTTAAGCAATACAAGCGGTCGATTAGCGGTTATTTTCTGCATAAAATAGAGTGCCTATGGTATTTCTAGATGTTGGACGCACCTAGTGCGTCCCTAGAACAGAAATTCAAGTATGTGCCACTACCGCATAATATCAAGAAATTTGCTCTAACCGACTGCCTGCGATTAGATTACCTTCTGCACTAACGCAGAAATATCCGCTGCAAATTGTTCCTGTTCCGCCATTTCAACGATTTGTTGGTGGGAATAAGTTTTCCCATTATAAACCGCTACAATACTGGTATCGCCGATTTGTAGGAAGTTATGCTCACCGAAATCGGTATAACGGGTTGCCCCAATGCTGATTACTGCTTTGGTCGGATAGTCAGCTTGCTTGAGCATTGCAGCGATATGGTTCATCGGACCTTCGTCCTGCTGATTGTTCATTCGATCCACAATCCAATCCAATAATTTTTGATGAAAATAGCTATACCCAACCGCAGGGCTGTCGATACCGTACTCATTCAATACGCCGTTGCGTTTGTGGAAACAGGCGATATGGTAATCGTCTAAGATACCGCCGGCGGTAAACTGATCGAGAGTGATCCAAGTAGGCGAAATGCCTTTCGATTTTTCGCCCCAATTCTTTTTCTCACAAATTTTGCGTGCATTCGGACGGCGGATTGAGCAGTCATTATAAGCAGCAAAATGGGTTGGCTTTAATGCGATAACTTGCTGATTTTCATACTGAATATCGCAAATCAGCGCAATTTCCGGCTCAATTTGAAGGTTATCCGCATCATTGGGAAAACGGATTTCCTCATTGGAAAGTGGATAAGTGGATAGAAATTGATAATCGCCAAGCTGCTCGCTCGGCACATAAAACGGAAAAATCGCTTTCGGCTGCACTGCCTCAATGGTTTTGACCTGTAAGAAATCTGCCGCTTCGCCTGCTTGTTCCAAATGTCCAGCAAAATTACCCGCTACGCCTAAACCGATAAATGTGGTATTCATTGTGTTCTCCTCTTTGCAAAAAACGGGTGAAATTCTACCGCTTGCATCACAAAAAATCATCAAAAATGATCCCATTCTCTATCTTGATAAACAGAAAAGAACTATTTAGAATGCCAATCCTATTTGATTTGACAACGTTAGAAGGACGTTATAATGATTAACGCACGCACGCACGCACGCACGCACGCACGCACGCACGCACGCACGCACGCACGCACGCACGCACGCACGCACGCACGCACGCACGCACGCACGCACGCACTTAGCCTAATTTCCCTTCCTTTTTCGGCTTGCAAGGAGCTCTCCTATGCAAGTTAAATCCAAACAGCGAGTTGCCGACTTCGGCGAGGTTTACACCAACGAGCGTGAAGTTAATGCAATGATCGACTTGGTTGCAGACCAAGCCAGCAATCCCGAAAAACGCTTTTTAGAACCTGCGTGTGGCACGGGTAATTTTTTGGTGGAAATTCTTCGCCGTAAACTCACTGCGATTGCTCAACAGCATAAAAAAGTCCAATACGATTACGAACTTAACGCCATCATTGCCGTAGGCAGTTTGTACGGCATTGAGCTGTTGCCTGATAATGTGAATGAATGCCGTAAACGGCTATTGGATCTTTTTAGCCAACATTACCAAGCCCAATTTCCCAAAAGCTATAAAGCGGAATGTATTCGTTCCGCTCAGTTTATTTTGCAACACAACATTTTGTGTGGTGATGCCCTTTCACTGAAAACTCAAACAGGACAACCCATTATTTTTAGCCAATGGTCGAACCCGACAGGTAGTCAAATCAAACGGCAGGAATTTGTTTACCGTGATTTAGTGGACAACCTGAGCGATCTTCCCCTCTTTTCCGATAACGGCGAACCCGTGTTTATCCCAGAACCCATCAAAGATTATCCCTTTATCAATTTTTTGGAGCTAGGCAATGACAGATCTTTCTAATGTAAATTACAACCCTGATGTTTTAAATTGTTTGGCGAATTTATCCAATGATGAGGTCTTTACGCCGCCGGAGATTGTCAATCAAATGCTTGATTGCTTGCCTGAAAGTTTGTGGTGCGATCCCAATGCGAAATTTCTTGATCCTGTGTGTAAATCGGGCGTGTTTTTGCGGGAAATCGCCAAACGGCTGATTGACGGGTTGGAAGATCAAATTCCCGATTTGCAAACCCGCTTAAATCATATTTTTACCCAACAGCTCTACGGCATAGCGATTACCGAACTGACCGCACTTTTATCCCGCCGTAGCCTTTATTGCTCGAAAAATGCGAACAGCCAATATTCGATTTGTACTGAGTTTGAGAGTGAAGAAGGGCATATTTTTAAACCGAAGAGCGAACATACTTGGGCAGATCGTAAATGTGTGGAATGTGGCGCAAGCCAAGAAGTTTACGACCGTATCACAATGGAAAATCACGCCTATGCGTTTATTCACGAGAAAGCCAGACAGGAGTTGGAATTAGACAAGATGAGATTTGATGTGATTATCGGCAACCCGCCGTATCAGTTAGGTGATGGTGGTGCAGGAGCGAGTGCAGCCCCGATTTATCATAAATTTATCCAACAAGCGAAAAAACTAAAGCCTAATTATCTAATAATGATTGTGCCGTCCCGCTGGTTTGCCGGCGGCAAAGGATTGGACGATTTCCGTGATGAAATGCTCAACGATAAACGAATTAAAGAAATTCACGATTTTCCAAATGCATCCGATTGTTTTCCGGGGGTAGAAATTAAAGGTGGGGTAAATTATTTTCTTTGGGAAAACTCCTATGAAGGGGAGTGTTTGGTAACAACCTATGAAAATAAAAAGATCATTTCTCAAATGAAAAGACCGTTAAAAGAACAAGGATTAGATATATTTATTCGTTATAACGAAAGCATTTCTATTTTAAGAAAAGTATTAGCCTTTAAAGAAAAAAGTTTTAGTGAGTTAGTGAGTTCTAGAAAACCGTTTGGATTGGCAACGAATATTAAAGGAAAGCCGACTCTATATATAGATACTAAAGGAAATATTACTTTATATCAAAATAAAGAAGTAGCTTATTTTGATCGTAAGAATATTTTTATAAATAACCATTGGATTGATAAGTATAAGGTTTTAGTTCCGAAGGCAATAGGTTCAGGAGATAGCAAAGTGGATTACATAAAACCAATTCTTGCAATGCCAAGATCGGCTTGTACTGAAACTTATTTGGTGATAGGTCCTTTTGATGATAAGAAAATTTGTGAAAATGTAATGACATATATTAATACTAGATTTTTTCACTTTTTATTAACACTAAAGAAAAATACTCAAGATGCACCCAAAAGAGTATATGAATTTATTCCAATGCAAGATTTTTCAAAATCGTGGAATGATAAAGAACTTTACGAAAAATATGGATTAAGCAAAGATGAAATTAAATATATTGAAGAAATGGTGTTACCGAATAAGGAGTTGGGAAATGGCTAAACCTTGTTACTTAAAAACTCGTAATGTTACTTTTAAAACGAAAAAGGCATTTAAGGAACATTTACAATCTATCTTGCATAAAGCAAAGAGTTCTGAAGATAAGAGAGTTAGTGATCCTGATGATATTCAAGATCTTATCGATTATTTGGAAAACTACCATAATGATAGAGAAATACTTTCTGATGAATACAATTTAGAAAATTGCGAATTTTATGTTGATAAATCCCCTGATTTTGGAGAATGTTTATGGCTTGCAGATAAAGATAATAAAGAAAAATGCAGGCATTTTAGTGTGACAAAATTTGGTAATCCATCTACACCATTACAAAACTTAGTTGAATGCTTGGGATTCTTGATTATAAATATAAAAAGAGATTTTAGAAAAAAATTAGCAAAAGAAGAAGCTAAGGAGTTTGATGAGTATAATTTATGGCATAAATCTCCAACAAGAAAAGAGATTGTTTTGGAGTTTGTTCAATTAAATAATTTGATAAGTGAATTAGATAAAATTGTATCACCTAATGGGCTAAATAATAATGTTCCATTTTTAATGCCAGAATATGAATATTTGGAAGAAAAGTTTATTAATTTCTATATAGAAAAGAAAGGATCGGAACAGCTTAAATATGAATTAAAAAGAGTAAAAACAAATCAATAATTTATAAGCAGTAACTTTCTTCTAAACTTTTGTAAAACTGGAATATTAAAATGAACGATCAACAACCTAATACTAATCAAAAATTTTTTAATGAATTTAATCCACCCAAAATCTATGCTTATTCCGATAGTAGATTTCCAAATTGTTTAAAAGTGGGCTATACCACAAGGCAAAAAGCCGAACAGCGTGTACGGGAGCAATACCCGACTAAAACGCCGGAGCAGACGTGGAAAATTGAGCTGGAAGAATATGCTGTGCGGGAGAATGGCACGCTATTTCGTGATTTCGATGTGCATAAGGCATTGAAAGCAATGGGCGTTCGTCAAGTGAATGGCGAATGGTTTGAATGCGATGTGCAAGCGGTGCAGGCAGCGTTGATTTCTGTAAAAAAAGGCATTCGTAATCGGGAAAAACGCACGCTCTCCTTTGGTATGCGACCTGAGCAGGCTCAAGCAGTAAACCAAACGGCACATTATTTTCAGAGCTTCAAACAAGATGCTGTCAATCACGGCAAAGCCCCCCGTTTTTTATGGAATGCTAAAATGCGATTTGGCAAAACCTTTGCCACCTACCAACTTGCCAAGAAAATGGGTTGGCAGAAAGTGTTGATTTTAACTTTTAAGCCGGCGGTGCAAGATGCGTGGCAGGAAGATTTAAGCAATCATACGGATTTTGAGGGGTGGCAATTCTTTGCCAAAGATAGCGATTTGCAAAATATCGACCCAAACCGACCGCTTGTCTGTTTTGGCTCATTCCAAGATTATTTGGGTAAAACCAAATCGGGGGCGATTAAGCCGAAAAATGCGTGGGTACACGAAACGAATTGGGATTGTGTGGTATTTGACGAATATCACTACGGGGCGTGGCGGGAAAATGCGAAAGATTTATTTGACGGCGAAGAGGATAAAAAAGAACAAGAGTATGCAGAAAGCTGTGATTTAAAAGAGTTTGATGAGGATTTACTCCCGATTACAACGCATCATTATTTGTATCTTTCCGGCACGCCGTTTCGGGCAATTTCGTCCGGTGAATTTATTGAAGAGCAAATTTTCAACTGGACGTATTCCGATGAACAAAAAGCGAAAATTAACTGGCAAGCAGTGCAGGGCAGAAATCCTTATTTATCGTTACCTAAAATGGTGATGATGACCTATCAATTACCCGATTCTCTAAGAGATATTGCCCGAAAGGGGGAATTTAACGAGTTTGATCTCAATCTCTTTTTTGAAGCAAAAGGCAGTGGCGAAAAGGCGCAATTTACCTATAAAAATGAGGTACAAAAATGGTTGGATTTTATTCAGAATAAATTGCCTGAATTGGCAGTTGATACGCTCAAAATGAGAACAAGACCACAAGATAAGCCGCCAATGCCCTTTTCCGATGCTTATTTATTAGGGAATTTATTGCATACTTTTTGGTTTTTGCCGAACGTGGCAAGCTGCTATGCAATGCGGAATTTATTAAATGAGAAACAAAATCAGTTTTTCCATCAGTATAAGATTATCGTTGCTGCAGGGGCAGAAGCAGGGATTGGGTTAGACGTATTGCCCCCTGTGCAAAATGCGATGACGAAGAACCCGCTTGCAACCAAAACGATAACCCTTTCGTGTGGGAAATTGACTACGGGTGTATCTGTGCCGCCGTGGACAGGGATTTTAATGCTGCGCAATGCCTCTAGTCCCGAAACCTATTTCCAAGCGGCGTTCCGAGTGCAAACCCCTTGGGTATTGCGGGGCTATGACGATAATGATCCCAATAATGAAGAAATTCTGAAACAGCAATGTTATGTGTTTGATTTTGCACCGGATAGAGCATTACGCCAAATCGCCGAGTACAGTTGCCGGTTAGATACGGTGAATACCAATCCGGAACAAAAAGTGGCGGAGTTCATTCATTTCTTACCAGTATTGGCTTATGACGGCAGCTCAATGAAACAAATTGATGCTTCGGGCGTATTAGATATTGCAATGAGTGGTACCACTGCAACGTTATTAGCCCGCCGTTGGGAAAGTGCATTGTTGGTGAATGTAGATAATGATACGCTAGAACGGCTAAGAAAAAATGAAACGGCAATGGCTGCGTTGAATAAAGTGGAGGGATTCCGTTCGTTAAATAATGATATTGAAACGATCATCAACAAATCCGAAGCAGTCAAGAAAACAAAGAAAGAAAAAGGCGAAAATCTTACAGCCGCAGAGAAAAAAGAGCTTTCTGAGCAAGAGAAAGAATACAAATCACTGCGTAAACAGATTCAAGAAAAATTGATTAAATTTGCTACTCGCATTCCGGTGTTTATGTATTTGACAGATTATCGGGAACATTGTTTGCGAGATGTAATTACCCAGCTTGAACCGAGACTCTTTAATAAAGTAACGGGGCTGACACAAAAAGACTTTGAACTTTTGGTAAATTTGAACATTTTTAACGAGAGCTTGATGAATGATGCGGTATATAAATTTAAGCGTTATGAGGATTCAAGCCTAGAATACACTAAACGGAGCGATAAAGTGGGTTTATACAGTACAGTGATCGATCGCAAAGATATGGAACATTATAGCTGATTAGCAAAATCTCACCGCTTGCAGACTAAAATAGTGACTATTTGAATGTGTTTTCAGCAAGCGGTGCGATTTTCCGATTTTTTTGCGGTTTTTTCTCAAAAACCGCTTGCATTGGTTTTGGATTTCTCTATAATGCACACCACACAACGACGCACTGTTGTGAAGAAGTTAAAATTACGGTGCGTCGTTCTTTTTTGCTCT
>NZ_SPPA01000017.1:0-64162 GCF_004569585.1 Muribacter muris
AGGAAACCATCCAATGACGACTTTCACAATGCGGACAGAACAGGAAATGATGCAGGAATTAGCTCTGATTGCCGTAAAAGAACAAGCTGATTTTATCACCGACGGCACGCAGTACTCTCTACCAAACGGACGCGGCACCACCTTTGTCTATAATATTGCCTTCTTGGACATTCGATTTATTGACGATAACCGCAAAGACAGTGTCGTTAAATTCACTTCGACACTTGCCCCTTTCGCCCCACCGTTTTACTGTTTACTTTCCGAATTAAACAACGAAGCATAAAGATCTTTTACTTTAAATGCCCTTTAAACTTCACTTAAAGGGCATTTTCATTAAAATTTATACACCAAATTATCTTCGTATTTGCTCGAATAGCAGACGCTTGTTTGTAGCGTCATCCGATTGTACTTTTCAAAAGCCTGCCAATTCTGCCATTTATCTTCGATCATTGCGTCAATAAAGCGGATAAACTCCGATTTGGTTGAGCTGAAGAAGATATACGGCGAACGGGTTAGGTGAATGAGACGTAAGAAGTCAATCAAACCAAAATAGTGTGCCTGCTTATAGCTTTCTTGACGAGAACAAAGATAAGGCGGGTCAAGCACAAACAACGTCTTTTCTTGGCTTTGGTATTGAGGGAGTAATTGATGAAAAGATTCGCTAACGACTTCTACGCCGTCTAAGTAACCGTCGGCTTCGGGGTAGTCGCTTTTACGCACGCAATGCCAAAAATCCTCTTTAAATAATTCATCAAGACTACTCACTTGCTCACCACTAAATAGCAACCAACGTGTCAAACAATTTAAGTCTTTATAACCGCTAAAGCCGTTGATTTTATTGATGATTTCAGCTTTTAAATCCTTGTTTAACCGCTTGCTTTTGGGTACAATATCCGCAATAGTTTGATAGATTTCTTGGCGAAGTCGATTTATGTCTTTGATGTGTTTCAGGCGTTTGGTGTAACCGTCAAAATCATTGTAAATCACCCGTGCCAACGGCTTTTTACGCTTTGCCGTATGTGAAAGTAAACCGCTCCCGCCGAACACATCAATTATCGTCCAGTCTTCGCCGTTACCTTCGATATTTTTATCCAGTACCGCTTCAAAATGTTTGAGAAATTGCCGTTTTTGCCCGACAAAGGGTAAAGGGGCTTGTTTAAATGTTGCCATAATCGTGTCCTCTATTATGGCATTCCGGCGTTCAAGACGCTCCGACACTCTGATTTGTTAGTGAAATGTGTTGATCGTTTTACAGCGACCGCATTTGATTTCAATCAAAATCGCTGAACCTTTCGCCAGAAGTTTGTTACAACAACGGCATCTGAATTGGTTTTGTTGCATTGTTATCGATCCTTTTTATCGGTTCTGATACTATGCTGCCGCCTCGTGAGACTTTTCGGGGTATAGCAGCCGTTCAATGCAGTGTCTGTGCGTTGAGCCGACAAGGGATTGTGTTCCCGCACACCCTTGTCGCTATATTTTTCTACATCATTGCCTGCCTCCGAAGATGATCGCCAACTGATTCGGGCTAAAACGCCAGCCTTGGTCGCTGTTGCGGAGGGCGTTGAAGCACCATTCCGAACAGAAAAATTTATCCCGCTTTTGCTTAAAGCCCAGCACCACGCCAATTGCCCCCCAGAGGTCGTATTGTTTGCCTTTGGTACGTTCAAAATAGGCTTTGATTTGGCTCTCGGTGATGCCCTCTAACTCAATTAACTCCCACGTCAAGCGGTCGGTTAGGTTGATTTTCTTGCAACGCACGCCGTTATCCCGTGGGCTTGCCGAGTAGCACTCATAGCTGATAATTGGGTAGTAGTCGCCGCTTTGGAATTGGTGGCGTTCAATCGCGATTTCACAATGGCTATATTTGCCTTTGGTGAAAAAGCGGACAAGCCTGTCCACCCAATCGCCCTTGCCTTTGTAGAGGGCTAAATAGATTGCCATTGTTCAATCTCCCTGTTGATTTTATCCAGTGTTTCCATTGTTGTCGCTTGCTCGATACACACTTCAAACCCCTGCTTAATCGCAAAGGTTTTGCCCATAATAATCGCAAACAAGTCGGCTTTTTCGATGACTTTTTCTTTCAGTTGCTCGATGCTTGCTAGGTCGTTTCTGCCTTCAAATAATTCAGTGAGCAACATCAGCGGTAGCTCGCCCCGTGCTTCCCGTTCCTGTCGGTAAAAACTGTCGATTTCCGCTTGGGAATAGCCTTGCAAATATTGCGCTTTCAAGCGGTCGGTTTGGTCGGAAATTTTGCGAAGTAGGCGGGCTTTCTCCTCATTGAACATTTTCTTTTGTTGTTTTTCATCGATAAGCCACGTTTTACCGTCCCAGTGATGAAACTCGCTGGGGGCAGGTGGAATAATCACAATTTCCCCCTCGACTAATACCGGCTCACCTTCAAAATTTTGATTGAACTCAATCGCTTGCTCACTGCGGCTTGCTAAATCGGCAAGGTTAGGTTGCATATCACAACAAGCGGTATTTTTACCCTCTGAATTAAAAATATAGAACATTATTTCACCCCGATAATGATGTAATTTGCCTTTGCCGGAATCCACGTAGAACCAGCACTGCCATGTCCGCTTTGCCAGGTTCTTGCAATGACTTGACGCCCATTGGTATAGCACTGAAAACGATAGTGGGTTGATGTGAGATGTTCTTCAATATCCCAGCCTCGATTTGTTGGGTTATCATCACGAATAGAGACCATCCAACGGCACTATGCTTCACTAAACCCGTCCGGTAGCGGAATCCAACCGTCGTGATTCACCTCACCGGCAAGCACAGCCACCTCTTTCATTTGATTTAGAGAACGACCTTGCCCGGTAATCACATCTCCCGGCGACCTAAGCTCTCCACTATGCTCAAATGTCCATTCTTTGCTTATACCGTTATCTTCGATTAAGTGAATAACCCCTTGTCCGAATTGATTACGGTTTGTCGGGGTAACATACCCGAATGATAATGCCGTTCCCCAGCCATCACCATTTGATACGCGACCTTTGATATACGGGTAATAGTTATTACGCCCTTGTGCATTACCGACATCCGCAAAAAACGGTGCATTGGTAGTATATTGTCCGGCCAAACCGCCTGCACCGGTTGCATGGTTAATACTCAATCCGCCGGTCATCGTATCACCGGCTTTGGATACACGACCGTTTGCATTATTCTCCGCATTTGTCGCTTTATCGTAAGCGGTTTTGACTGCAGCAGAGGTGGCGACTGTGTCGCCAGAACTGCTATTGATAGCGGAGGATTTTTTGCTGTTTTGAATGTAATTATTGGCGATATTCTGCTGTAGTTGAGCGACTTGCTGACTAATGTGTTTACCGGCTTTTGCGGTCAAAGCCAGGCTTTCGCTGTCTAGACCCGTGTCATTGGTGAGTTGGGTGACCTGCTTGTTGTAATGTCGCTCTGGTAATTTCAGTGAGTGTAAAGCCCCATCGTTGCCAATCCGCAGAGTTAGCTTCGTTTGGTTGCTTGTTTTTGTTGTTACGCAATGATTTGTAACTTAACCCTTGATATTGCACAGTTAATGATCCTGCAAAAATGTATCAGGCAGACGTAGGAAGATCATCCAAAAGTGATCCACTGCGTCTTTTGGTAAACGCCTTGTTATTTCAACAGGGAATAACCTGGTATGCTTTGCATGGAAACTCTCTTAAAAATTCGCCGTCTTTATCATAAAGATGGACTCTCTCAGCGCCAAATCGCTGAAAAACTTCGTCTTAGTCGTTGTACTGTCAAAAAGTATCTCAATACTTTTGAGTACCTAAAAAGCCTTGGATTTGAAGGGCAATATCCTAAACACTATAAAGCAACTTATTTACCAACCATGAAAACCGTCTTTATTCCATTCCTCAAAAATTCCCTCTAGGAGAATCCTACCAATTTGACTGGCGTTTTGAGAAAGTCGTGCTAAATGGGGTGGAAACCAAAATCAGTATTGCCCATTTTAGACTTTGCCATTCCCGAGCCTATTATGTACGTGCTTACTTGAGACAAACACTCGAAATGCTGATTGATGCACATAATCACGCTTTTGATTATTTTGGTGGGGTGCCGTCTCGGGGGATTTATGATAATCCTAAAACCATTGTCAAACAGATAAAATCTGGCAAAGAGCGGGCATTTAATGAAGGATTTTTGGCTATGATGAACCCTTTCCTTATTGAGCCTATTGCCTGTACCCCAGCCTCTGGTTGGGAAAAAGGACAAGTTGAACGCCAAGTTCAAACCTTACGCAAACGGCTTTTTAACCCGTTGCTTGCATTCTCTTCCCTAGACGAGCTCAATGATTATTTAAGTCATTGGTGTACAAAGCAGATTCAAATCCAACCCTGGATTGAAGATAAACAGCAGACTGTCGATCAACGTTTAGATAAAGAACGGGAAAGATTGTCCTTATTCCAACCTGATTTGGGCTACCGGACAGCCCGACTACTCGTCAATACCGCCGGACTCATTTTGTTTGATTCTCACCGATATAGCGTGCCTTGTCATTTATGTGGGAAAGAAGTCGTAGCCCAAATTAGGGCACAGGAGATTATTCTCACTTATCAGAACCAAATTGTTGCCCAACATCCTCGACAATTTACAAAAGGGGGAACGAGTTATAACCCCCTTCATTACCTCTCTGCCTTAAAGCAAAAACCAGGTGCATTACGACATGGTGAACCCTTTCAAGGTTGGGCACTCCCTGAAGCAATTAAAACCCTCCAACACCATTTACTCAAACAACCTCGAGGAGATAAAGCCATGGTGAAGTTACTGAGTTTAATTGCTGACTTTGGTGAAGAGATTGGTGTGACGGCTGCAGAATTGGCTTTAGAGCAAGGATTGCCGACGGTAGAGGCTGTTCTGAATATTATTTTAAGGCTGACTGAACCGACTGTCCCCAAAATCGAGAGCCGGCATATTGCTCTTACCCGCCCGCCTCAGGCAAATCTCAGTCAATTTGACCAACTTCTTCACTACCGCAGAAATACAACTTTCCCTTCACTAAAATAATTGCCCTAGGGATATGATAATGGAAAGACAAGATTATATTGAATGACTCCAACCACTTAAATTGCCTACAATGGCCGCAGAATTTGATGATATTGTGATTGAAGGTATCCGACGTAAACGACCCACACTCGATATATTATTTTAGTAGGTGGACCGGGGACAGGAAAAACTCATCTAGCAACCGCACTAGGGCTACAAGCGGCAGAGCAAGGCTATAAAGTCCGCTTTTGGAATGTATTGGATTTAGTGAATCAGTTGGAGCTCGATAGTCAAACGAAACAATTTAAGCTTGTTCATCAAATGATGCGTCAGGATGTTATTATTTTAGATGAGCCAGGCTTATTTACCGTTTAGTCAAAAAGGGGGAGCCTTGTTGTTTCATCTGATGAGTCAACTTCACGAACATACGAGTGTGATTATTACCACAAACCTTGAGTTTTCGGAGTGGGGGACTTTATTTACGGAAGCAAAAATGACAAATGCACTATTAGACAGGTTGATTTACAATTATCATATATTAGAAACGGGCAACGAATCTTACCGTTTTAGGCACCGTAATTAATTTAGTGCCATCATAAGTGGATCACTTTTGGATGATCTTTGTGGTTTAATTTTGGAAGATCATTGACATACAAAAAAAGCTTGTAATAGTTTTAATGCTGCTAATTCGGTAAATAATGAAACTTGGAATGAGCGACCTCGTAACAATTTTGCAGCCCGTTTATTATTATCATTCCCACTAGAAAAAATGAAATCTTGAATACCAAAGAAATCCCCTTGAATGAGTAAGAATTTCTTCTCATTCCAACTACGTTCCCGATCTCTGAGTTGTGAAATTTGCTCCTGACCTGTTAATTGATGCTCCTCGTGCCAGCGCCAAAGAGCAGTGGCTAATGCTGCTGTAGTTTTGCTGTGATCGTAGAGAGAAATATCGGGTTTTACCCCAAAGGTTGCTGAAGGAATACAGCTAGTAAAGCATTGATATAAAGTATCAAAGTGGTCAAGCCATAGATCCCATTTATATTTATGTGAATGAGGGATTTGGGCAATACCTTGTGTAAACAGTCCCCACAATTTTAAATAAGTTTGTTGAGCAAATTCATTATTAGTTGGTTCAATAATACGCCGTGGCTGAGGAAAGCTACTTTCGGCACTCAAAGGGATTAAATTATAAGCATAATCTAATGAATAGTTACCTTGCTTAGCTGTAGATAGATTAATTTGTTCAAAAAGTGTCAATAAGCGAGATTGGTAGTGATTTTTATTTTCTTCCTGTCGATTATATTCTTCAAACTTATCTCTCTCAAAACCAGAGGCAACTCTGTCGGCGGTAGCAATAATCCACTGTAAAAATGTCTCTGGTTTATGGTGAGCAGCCGCAGCATTGATCAGGGAGTCTGTAATCGTTAAACTTTGTCCTTCCTGCTTTGAAACAAACGGATAGGTTTTATGCTTGATAATATCGGGAAGATAGCTTTCTATTTGATCGAGAGCATAGCCTGTATAGGCAGCGTGAATGTGAGAATGGTAGCCCATTTTTTGATTATAAGGGCAATACAAGGTTTTATGAGCATCTAGTGTTTCTTTGAGAATTGGTAATTTCGCTCTTTCAGCAAATTTACCTAGATCGTGTATCAATGCAGAAAAAGCAACTCGACAAGATGCAGAAAGTAATGAAGACATACTGTATAATTCCTCTCTGTATTTTTTAATAATTGGAGTATATCATAACCGAGCTATATAGCTGTGAATTACAAGTTTGTAAAGGGGTATAATCACTATTTTTTATTAAAGGATCTAAAATGAAAAACAAATGGCTATTTTGGGCGGCAGTGAGCGGTTTTTTCTGTGTGGCATTTGGGGCGTTTACAGCACACGCATTGGAGAAAACATTAACTGCCGTTGAGTTGATTTGGATTGATAAGGGGTTGAAATATCAGATGTTTCATACCCTTGCACTGTTGGGGATAGGTTTATTTGAGATTGCAAATAAAGGCGCGCAACCGCCCGCTTGTCGTTATAGAGCTTTGAATATTATCGGAGGAAGTTGGCTGTTAGGGATTGTGTTATTCAGCGGCAGTTTGTATGGATTGGCACTCGGTGCAAGCCACAGTTTTGTTTGGGTAACGCCAATAGGAGGCTGTGTATATTTAGTCGGCTGGTCAGCGTTGATTTATGTGAGTGTAAGAAAGCAAACGGAAAATGAATAAATTAGTTTTATATTGTCGTGCCGGCTTTGAAAAGGAAGTGGCGGCGGAAATCACCGAAAAAGCCGCACAACGTGGTATTTTTGGCTTTGCACAATTAACGGAAAATAGCGGTTGGGTACTGTTTGACTGTTATCAAGCCGGTGAAGCAGATCGTTTGGCGAGAGAATTGCCGTTATCCCAGCTTATTTTTGTGCGTCAGATGATTGTGGTTGGTGATATGTTTCGGGAGTTACCGACAGCTGATCGCATTAGCCCGATCGTAGCACGTTATCAAGCTCTTAACCCGCTGAAAAGTTGTGATGTGTGGGTGGAAACGCCGGATACCAATGAAGCAAAATCGTTATTGACGTTTTGTCGCAAATTTACAGTGCCGTTACGGGCAGCCTTGAAAAAATCGGGTTGGTTGGCGGCGTCTGAACGGGATAAAAATGCGATCCGTCTGCATATTTTCTTTGTCGGATCAGGGCAATGTTACGTCGGTTATGCTTATATTGCCAACAGTTCGGCTGATTTTATGGGGATTCCTCGCTTAAAATTTCCGGCTCAAGCACCGAGCCGCTCAACCTTGAAATTGGAAGAGGCGATTTTGAGCTTTATACCAAAATCGGAGGAAAAAAAGCGTTTAAATGCGCAGATGATCGGGGTTGATCTGGGTGCTTGTCCGGGCGGTTGGACTTATCAACTGGTGAAGCGGGGGCTGTTTGTGTATGCCGTCGATCACGGTAAAATGGCAGCCAGCTTGCACGAAACCGGTCGAATTGAACATTGTGCGGAGGACGGTTTTAAATTCCAACCGCCTAAGCGTAAGCAAATTGATTGGTTAGTGTGCGATATGGTAGAGCAGCCGCAGCGGATTAGTAAGTTGATGATTAAATGGCTGACAAGCGGTTGGTGTCGGGAGACGATTTTCAATTTAAAACTGCCGATGAAAAAACGCTATCAAGAAGTGAAATACTGTTTCGAGTTGATTGAGGAGAGCTTGGCAAAAGCAGGCTTGGCTTATCAGCTGCAAGCAAAGCATCTATATCACGATCGGGAAGAGATCACCGTGCATATTCAGCTACGGTAATTTGCAATCGTGGCTGTAAAGTGTTAGATTTTATGGCGGTTTAAGCTCATCAATAAGATGGGCTTTCTTACTTAAAGGGATATAACAATGTTGGTTGCACTCATTCGCAAATGTTTGCTGACGTTCATTACATTATTGATTTTATCGGTTATCAGTTATTGCATTTTATTGCGAGACCCGATCAATGCGGTGGCGGAAAACCGTGTGGTCGGCTACGTTAGCTATGTGCAAAATTTATTGCAGGGGCAGTGGGGCATCAGTTATCACACAGGTGAACCTTTAGCCAAGCAAATTTTAAATGTCTTTCCTGCCACGATTTCCCTGTGTTTATCCGCCTCTGTGTTGTCGTTAGTGCTAGGGATTCCGCTGGGCTTTATTGGGGCGGTGCAGCAAAATAAAGTACTGAATACCCTTTTAACTACGCTTGGTTCGCTCAGTTTAGCCGTACCAGTGTTTTGGCTGGCGATTGTGCTTTTGGCTTATGCTTCGCTTAATCATTGGGAAATTGCTGCTGTGGGCGAGTTGCACCCGATTTATGATGTGCCGACGATTACCGGCGTGAAGTTGTTTGATATTTTGCTTGCCGACTCTCCCTATCAATTAAAAATGATGCAGAGTGCATTGCAACATTTAGCCTTGCCGACTCTAATTCTTGCTATTCCGGCGACCCTTGAAATAATGCGCATTACCCAACAACGAGCAGCGTATGTGCTAAAACAAAATTATGTGAAAGTCGCCCGCACGAGAGGATGGTCGCCGTTCAAAATTTGGCGAACGCATATTTTACGCAATACTTTGCCGCCAATGATTCCGATGATCGCACGCAATATCACTTTGATTTTTGCTTTTGGAATGTTGATTGAAAATGTGGTGAGTTGGGGCGGTATCGGGCGTTGGATGATTCACGCCTTAGCGATTCAAGATTATAATGCGATTTCTGCCGGTGTAATGGCAATCGGGTTGTTCGTGTTGTTTATTGATGTATTGGCAAACGGGCTGGCTATATTGCTTGATCCTTCACAAAAGAAAGATTGGTACGCAAAATAATGTTTAATGATAAAGATCCGGAACAATTTCGGGAATCGGCTTATTTTCGGCAATTTTGGGCTGAATTGCGGCGAGATGTGTCGGCGTTGATCGGTGTCTATTTATTCATCGCCTTGCTTATCTTGGTGTTATTAGGTCATTGGCTTGCTCCTTACGGTGCGGACAATCAGTTTATCGGTTCGGAATTGTTGCCGCCTTCTTGGAGTGATAACGGCACAATTCATTACTTTTTCGGCACGGACGATCTTGGGCGGGACATTTTCAGCCGAATTTTAGCGGGCTTTTATTATACGGTCGGCTCGGCGTTGCTGATTACCTTACTCATCGCCCTATTGGGCGGTGCGATAGGTGTGCTGGCGGGCTTAAAAAAAAGCCGATCGCTGTTTATGTTAAGTCATCTGTTCGATACCTTTTTATTTACCCCGATTTTGCTGATTGCCATCATTATTGCCACTCTAATGGACGCCAGCCTGACTAATGCGATGTTGGCGATTTTCTTAGCGTTGTTACCCCATTTTATCCATAAAATCTACCATACTACCCAGCAAGAGTTAAAACGGGAATATGTGATTACGTTGCGATTGGACGGTGCGAAAAAGCGGGATCTGATTAGCCAGGTGATTTTGCCCAATCTGACTACGGTTGCGATTAAAGAGCTGACACATATTTTTATGATTGCGATGTTGGATATGAGTGCGTTGAGCTTTATTTCCCTTGGGGCAAAAAGCCCGACACCCGAATGGGGAGCGATGATTAGGGATTCAATGGAGCTGATTTACATTGCCCCGTGGACAGTCATTTTACCGGGAATGGCAATTATACTGGTGATCTTAGTGGTAACAATGCTGGGTAACGGCTTGGTTCGGGTGCTGGAAAAATATCGAAGTTAAGGGGCTATTATGGCATTGTTGGATATCCGCCATTTATGTATTGATATTAACACCCCACAGGGGCGGGTCAGAATGGTGGATAATATCAATTTAACCTTGGATAAGGGCGAAATTTGTGGCTTAGTCGGTGAGTCGGGATCGGGCAAAAGCCTGATCGCCAAAGTGATTTGCGGGCTGGTGAAAGAGGATTGGATTATCACTGCCGATCGCTTTCGGTTTAACGATATTGAGTTACTTAAACTTTCCCCATATCAGCGGCGGAAATTAGTGGGCAATTCCATTTCAATGATTTTCCAAGATCCGCTCTCTTGCCTCGACCCCAGTGAAAAAATCGGCAAACAACTTATCCAAACCATCCGTTTTAAAGGAAAATGGTGGACATATTGGGGCTGGAAAAAGAAAAAAGCGATTGAGCTGCTGCACCGTGTAGGGATTAAAGATCACCAAGATATTATGCAGAGCTACCCAACGGAAATTACTGAAGGGGAGGCTCAAAAAGTGATGATAGCAATGGCGGTTGCCAATCAGCCCCGCTTGCTGGTGGCGGACGAACCGACCAATACAATGGAGGCAACCACTCAACTGCAAATTTACCGCCTACTTGCCAGTATGAATAAGAATTTAGGTACTTCTATTCTGTTAGTCAGCAATGATATTTTGAGTATTCACAAATGGGTGGACGCTTTTAATGTGCTATATTGCGGTCAAACGGTTGAAATCGGTCGAAAAGAGACCATAATGGAAACCCCCTATCACCCCTATACCTCGGTATTGCTACATAGCGTGCCGGATTTCTCCAAACCATTGCCTTTCAAAGGGCGACTTAACACCTTAAAAGGCTCAGTACCGATGTTGCAAAATATGCCGATGGGCTGTCGGCTTGGGCCTCGCTGCCCGTTTGCCCAGAAAAAGTGTGTCATTAAACCAAGCTTACGAAAGGTTAAGCAACACGAATTTGCCTGCCATTTCCCACCCAATTTCCGTGAGCAGAGCCTTTTGCGTAGACAAGATTTTACGCCTGTCAGAGTGGACGAAAAGGGTGAACTTTAGTCTAAAACAGATGCAAGCGGTGAGATAATTCCCAAAATATGCAAAATGCCGTACGCTCACAAAATATTTTCATTATTTAACGACATATTTTGCATAATCCAATCATTTAAACTTGTGCAAAAGTCCGTAAAACCCATCTGAATGTAGGGACGCCACGCTGGCGTCCGTCATAAAATTGCATAATTCCAAGATTTTCCAGTATTATGTAGTAAATGCACAAAAATAGACATTTTAACAGAATGTAGGGACACACTGCGTGTGTCCAGGGTTTAATCTATTAAAATAATTTGATTTTTATAAAGGATACACGCAGTGTGTCCCTACAAGCGAACAAAAAACAACTTTGTGCAACTGCTACATAATATTGAGATTTTCTTAAACGGACGCAAGCATTGCGTCCCTACAGGTTTAATCCGCTGACTGTGCCGATACGCACTTACCACCAAAGTATCACTTTGCGCAGTCGGGCGTTTAAGGGAACGTAATCAGCGTGAAATTCAGGCTCTAATGGATAAGTTTGAGCAACAAAATAAATGTAAAACAGGTAGTTTCGTAAACGATGCTTAAAATCAGATTGAGGTCGTTTTAAAACCTCTCCATTTTCTGTAGAAATGTTTTTGATTTTATACTAGTTTAGTAGTATGATTGAATCGTTTTCAAGCGTGAGGAAGTGATATGACAACACAATTAAATCCCTATTTTGGTGAATTTGGCGGAATGTATGTGCCGGAAATTCTCGTGCCGGTACTCAAACAGCTAGAGCAGGCGTTTATTGAAGCACAAAACGATCCCCAATTTCACACCAAATTTACCGATCTACTCAAAAATTATGCCGGTCGCCCGACCGCTTTAACCTTATGTCGAAATTTAACGAAAGGCACAAACACCAAACTATATTTGAAGCGGGAAGATTTACTTCACGGCGGTGCGCATAAAACCAATCAAGTCTTAGGGCAAATTCTGCTCGCCAAACGAATGGGAAAAACCCGCATTATTGCCGAAACGGGGGCGGGGCAACACGGGGTTGCTACTGCCTTAGCCTGTGCGATGTTAGATATACCTTGTGTGATTTATATGGGGGCGAAAGATGTCGAACGTCAATCGCCGAATGTGTTTAGAATGCGGCTAATGGGCGCAGAAGTCATCGCAGTAGAAAAAAGCTCTTGCTCATTAAAAGATGCCTGCTGCGAAGCAATGCGGGATTGGGCGGCAAATTATGAAACCACACACTATCTACTCGGCACAGCAGCAGGCCCATACCCGTTCCCGACCATTGTGCGTGAATTTCAAAAAATGATCGGTGAGGAAACCAAACGCCAGATATTAGACAGGGAAGGGCGCTTGCCCGATGCGGTGATTGCAGCAGTTGGCGGTGGCTCCAATGCAATCGGTATGTTTGCCGATTTTATTGATGAACCGAACGTACGTTTGATTGGTGTCGAACCGGCAGGCAAAGGGATTGAAACGGGGGAACACGGCGCACCGCTCAAGCACGGCACGGTCGGCATTTATTTTGGAATGAAAGCCCCGATTATGCAGGACAAAGACGGACAGATTGAAGAGTCCTACTCCATTTCCGCCGGCTTGGATTTCCCTTCCGTTGGCCCGCAGCACGCCCATTTGAATGCAATAGGGCGGGCGGAATATGTATCGATTACCGACCAAGAGGCACTTGATGCCTTTCAAGCACTCGCCCGCCACGAAGGGATTATTCCGGCGTTAGAGTCTGCCCACGCTTTAGCTTATGCGTTGAAATATATTGCGCAAGATCCGCAGAAAACACAACTTTTAGTGGTTAATTTATCCGGACGGGGCGATAAAGATATTTTTACCGTAGATAAAATCTTAAACGGAGGTCAATAATGAACCGCTTTGATAACCTCTTTTCAACCCTAAAACGCCAAAATCAAGGGGCGTTTGTACCCTTTGTTACCTTGTGCGATCCGGATTTTGATCGCTCGTTTGAGATTATTCAAACCTTAGTGAACAATGGGGCAGATGCGTTAGAACTGGGTTTTCCGTTTTCCGATCCGCTATTGGACGGCCCGGTTATCCAAGCTGCAAATAAACGGGCATTGGACGCAGGGTTTAGCACGGCGGCGTGTTTTGAGCTATTAGCTAAAATCCGCCAAAAATACCCAATAATTCCCATTAGCCTGCTACTCTGTGCGAATTTGGTGTTTGTAGCGGGGATTGAGACTTTTTATCGGCACTGTCAAAGCGTGGGAGTCGATGCGGTACTGATTGCCGATGTGCCGCTGGATTTTGCCCAAGAATTTACGCAATACGCTCAAAAATACGGTATTGCACCTGTGTTTATTTGCCCGCCGAATGCCGATCAACACACAATAAACGCAATTGCCGCACAAACGCAGGGTTATACCTACCTCGTTTCACGGGCAGGCGTTACCAGTGCCGAAAATCAGGCTTATGCCACTAACCTTGATCACCTAATCGCCGCACTACGCCAAGCCAACGCCGCGCCGATTTTACAAGGCTTCGGCATCGCCTCACCGGAGCAAGTGAAACAGGCTCTAAAAACAGGCGCAGACGGCGCAATTTCCGGCTCGGCAATTGTCAAAATTATTGAAAAGCACTGCCACAATCAACCACAGCTCTTAACCGAACTAGCCGAATTTACCCGAATAATGAAGCAAGCCACCTATCTTGATACGCACTAGGCAAGCGGTTGGAATGGGTGGTTTTTTTGCAAAATTAAGGATGCCTAAGGCATCCTTTTTATTACGGACGAACACCCAGCGTGTGGCAAATGGCGTAGGTCAGTTCGGAGCGGTTGAGGGTGTAGAAGTGGAAATCTTTCACGCCTTCTTTTGACAAGACTTTAACCATATCAATCGCAATGCTGGCGGCAACAAGGTTGCGGGTAGTTTGGTCTTCTTCTAAGCCTTGATACATTTTCGGCATCCAACTTGGGATTTTCACATTGGTGATTTTCGCCATGTTTTCGAGCTGCTTGAAGTTAGATACCGGCAAAATACCCGGTACGATTTCCACATCAATGCCAACAGTGGCGCAGCGATCACGGAAACGCAGATAGCTGTCAATATCAAAGAAAAATTGGGTAATAGCACGGTTTGCACCCGCATCAACCTTTTGTTTCAAATAGAGCAGATCCGATTGAGCAGATTTGGCTTCGGGGTGGACTTCGGGGTAGGCGGCTACGGAAATATCAAAATCGGCAACTTCTTTTAATAAGGCGACCAAATCGGAAGCGTAGAAGGGCTTTTTGGTATAGCCCGGCGGTTCGTCTCCTCTTAGTGCGACAATATGACGAATGCCGCTATCCCAATAATCTTGGGCGATTTGGCGCAACTCGTCCGGTGTAGCGTCAATGCCGGTTAAGTGCGGTGCAGAGATAATGCCCGTTTGTTGTTGAATCGTTTTCACGATGGAGTGAGTGCGATCCCGCTCGCCTGAATTTGCCCCGTAGGTTACGGAGACAAACTTTGGTTTCAGCACTTTTAGACGATGGATAGAGTCCCAGAGCAGATTTTCCATTTTTTCATTTTTCGGCGGAAAAAACTCAAAAGAGACATTGATATTGCCGTTTAAATCGGCAACGCTTTGATTTAATAGGTCAATTTCTTTTGCATAACTCATAGGCTATCCTTTTTCTGTGTTGGGCATTTTATGCCCTTATTCGTATAATGTTTAGTTTGCACACTAGACGGTCTTTAGCCGTTTAGATGGCTAAACTTTATCGACAAGGTTAGCGAATGTCAATTTGATTATTTTCATTTTTGTATGAATAAAATTCATAATCCGCTAAAAATTGTGGAACAAGCGGTCGGTTTTCGGCAAATTTTTACCATAAGAGTTGCAATTCATAGCTTGGTGTCGTGGTAGTGTTGAGTGGTTGTAGGCAAAAAAACCGGCTTGTAAAGATAACATTTGACAGCGTGAGAGCATCTTCCTACTATGCGGTTTCCACAAAGAGAGAATGAGAAATGATTATGCCAAGCAACGCAACTTCAGCCTTAAAACACGCCCTCGCCCAACGCATTTTAATTTTAGACGGTGCAATAGGGACGATGATCCAAAAATATAAGCTGACCGAAGACGATTTCCGGGGCGAGCGTTTTGCCGATAGTCTGATTGATTTGCGTGGCAATAATGATTTACTGACCCTTACCCAGCCTTTATTGATTTCCGCCATTCACGAAAAATACCTTGAGGCAGGTGCGGATATTATTGAGACCAATACTTTCAGTGCGACCACTATTGCCCAAGCCGATTACGATCTGCAAGCGGTCGCTTATGAGCTGAATGTTGCAGGAGCGAGATTGGCGCGCCTTGCCGCTGATAAATATAGCACCCCCGAAAAGCCGCGCTTTGTGGCAGGGATTTTAGGTCCGACCAACCGCACCGCCTCGATTTCTCCCGATGTGAACGACCCCGGTTTTCGTAACATTACCTTTATGCAACTTGTTGATGCCTATGCCGAGGCGACACGAGGGCTGATCGAAGGTGGAGCGGATATTATTATGATCGAAACCATTTTCGACACTCTGAATGCGAAAGCGGCTGCCTTTGCCATTGACACCGTGTTTGAAGAACTGGGCGTAGAATTACCGATTATGATTTCCGGCACGATCACCGATGCATCGGGGCGTACCTTGTCAGGGCAGACGACTGAAGCATTTTATAACTCACTCCGCCACGTTAAGCCGATCAGTTTTGGCTTGAACTGTGCGCTTGGCCCGAAAGAGCTGCGTCAATATATGGAGCAACTGTCGAAAATTTGCGAATGTTATGTGTCGGCACACCCGAATGCCGGCTTGCCGAATGCCTTTGGCGGTTACGATTTGGGTGCGGCTGAAATGGCGGCACAGCTCAAAGAGTGGGCGCAAAGCGGCTTTCTTAATATTGTCGGCGGCTGTTGCGGCACAACACCGGAGCATATCAAAGCCTTTGCACAGGCAATGGCGGGGGTAAAACCTCGCCCACTACCCGCCATTAAAACCGCAATGCGTTTGTCGGGCTTAGAGCCGCTGACGATTGATGATGAAAGCCTCTTTGTGAATGTGGGCGAGCGGAACAATGTTACCGGTTCGGCAAAATTCAAATGCTTGATTAAAGAAGAAAAATTTGCAGAAGCGATTGAAATTGCGATCGATCAAGTGGAAAACGGGGCGCAGGTGATTGATGTCAATATGGACGAGGCATTGCTCGACAGCCAAAAATGTATGACTCGTTTTCTCAACATTATGGCGACCGAACCGGAAGCGGCAAAAGTGCCGGTGATGATCGACTCGTCAAAATGGGAAGTGATTGAAGCAGGTTTGCAGTCCATTCAAGGCAAAGGGATTGTGAACTCCATCTCGCTCAAAGAAGGAGAGGAAAAATTTATCCGACAAGCCAAATTAGTCCGCCGCTACGGTGCGGCTGTGGTGGTAATGGCGTTTGATGAAGTCGGGCAGGCGGATACGGAAGAACGTAAGGTTGAAATTTGTACCCGCGCTTATCGGATCTTGGTCGATCAAGTCGGTTTTCCGCCGGAAGATATTATTTTCGACCCGAATATTTTTGCGATTGGCACGGGGATTGAGGAACACAATAACTACGGTGTGGATTTCATCAATGCAACAGGGAGGATTAAGCAAACCTTGCCGCACGCCAAGATTTCCGGTGGTGTGTCGAACGTATCGTTCTCGTTTCGGGGCAATAATCCGATGCGGGAAGCTATTCACGCCGTGTTCCTCTATCACGCCATTAAGCAGGGAATGGATATGGGGATTGTCAATGCCGGGCAGTTAGCGATTTATGACGATCTCGATCCGGAATTGCGTGAAGTAGTGGAAGATGCGGTGCTAAACCGCCGTAGTGATGCGACCGAACGCTTGTTGGATATTGCAGAAAAATACCGCAATCAGACCGCTTGCAACGAGGATAACAGCGTGGCGGAATGGCGGACGTGGGCGGTAGAAGAACGCTTAAAACACGCCTTGGTGAAAGGGATCACCAATTTTATTATTGAAGATACCGAAGAAGCCCGCCAGCAGTTCAGTTCGCCGCTGGAGGTGATTGAAGGGTCGCTAATGGCTGGAATGGACGTGGTGGGCGATCTGTTCGGGGACGGCAAAATGTTCCTGCCGCAAGTGGTGAAATCCGCTCGGGTAATGAAACAGTCGGTCGCCTATTTAGAGCCGTTTATCAATGCGACCAAACAAAAAGGCTCAAGCAGCGGCAAAGTAGTGATTGCGACCGTGAAAGGCGATGTGCACGACATCGGCAAAAATATTGTGAGTGTGGTGTTGCAATGTAACAATTTTGAGGTGATTGACCTCGGCGTGATGGTGCCGGCGGATAAAATCATTCAAACGGCGATTGACGAAAAAGCGGATATTATCGGCTTGAGCGGCTTAATTACCCCGTCCCTTGATGAAATGGAGTATTTTTTGGGCGAAATGAACCGTCTTAACCTCAATATTCCGGTGATTATCGGCGGGGCGACGACTTCCAAAGAACATACGGCAATTAAACTTTACCCGAAATATCAACACGAAGTGATTTACACCACCAACGCCTCCCGTGCTGTAACCGTGTGTGCTGCCTTAATGAACCCCGATACCAAAGCGGAATTATGGGCGAGAACGAAAAAAGAGTACGAGCAAATTCAACAGGCGTTTGCCAATAAAAAAGCACCCCGTAAACAGTTACCGATTGAAGAGGCGAGAGCGAACCGTTTTGACGGGGTCAGTGGCGAATGGGCGGATTATCAAGTCCCCGTGCCGAACCAAACCGGCGTTATTGAATATAAAAATGTGCCGATTGCCACGCTGCGAAAATTTATCGACTGGTCGCCATTTTTCCGCTTATGGGGCTTGATGGGCGGCTATCCCGATGCCTTTGATTACCCTGAGGGCGGCGAAGAAGCCCGCAAAGTTTATAATGATGCACAGAAAGTATTGGACGAACTTGAACAAAACCGCAAACTCAACCCAAGCGGTGTAATGGGGATTTTCCCTGCTAACAGCGTAGGCGATGATATTGAAATCTACCAAAATGCTGACCGCACTTTAGTCGCAGGCAAAGCCTATCATCTCCGCCAACAAAGCGAGCGGGGCAAAAACAGCAAAAGCCCGTATAACCTTTGTTTGAGCGATTTTATCGCCAGTAAAGAGAGTGGAAAACAGGATTGGTTCGGAATGTTCGCCGTCTGCGCAGGCATTGAAGAACACGATTTAGTCGAAGGCTACAAAGCGGCAGGGGACGACTACAACGCTATTTTACTGCAAGCGGTTGGCGACCGCCTTGCCGAAGCGATGGCGGAATATTTGCATTTTGAGTTACGCACCAAAGTGTGGGGATATAGTAAAGAAACCTTTGAAAACGATCGCTTGATCCGCGAAGATTATATTGGTATCCGCCCCGCCCCCGGCTACCCAAGCTGCCCTGAACACACCGAAAAACAGATTATCTGGGATTTGCTTGAAGTGGAACAACGCATCGGAATGAAACTCACCGAAAGCTACGCAATGTGGCCTGCTGCCAGCGTCTGCGGCTGGTATTTCACCCACCCTGCAAGTAATTATTTTGCGTTAGGGAGAATTGATGAAGATCAGGCAGTGGATTATGCACAACGTAAAGGGTGGAGTGAAAGAGAAATGGTGAAGTGGTTGGGGGTGGCGATGAAGTAGCTAGCTCAACTTACATAATAGAAAGTTAATCTAAAATACCGTTTGGGGAAATAAAACCAAACGGTATTTTTATTTGTTACTTATAGTCCGTTGTTTTATATACAACAAAAACGATAATTAGGAAAACTAAGGAGTTAGATATGATTTTAGAAAAAATTGGGTCTCGTGTACAAGAGCTACGTAAATTACAAGGGTTAAGCCAAGAAAAATTTGCTTTAAAAGCTGAAATTGATCGTACTTATTTAGCTGGTATAGAGCAAGGAAAACGCAACCCAACTATAAAAAGCCTAGAAAAAATTATCAATTGCTTGGAAATATCCTTTTCTGAATTCTTTAAAGATCTTTAATGTTGCTTATCAGCAACATATAATTTAATATAGCGAGGTGCTTAAATGTCTACTTTTAGCGTAGCAGAAAAAGATGTAAAAAATTTTTTCAATATTAATGATGAAGTTTTATTTAAGGGTAAAAAATTTATAATTTCCAAAGCAGGAAAGCCAACTTGTCCAAGCGGAGAGCCCAAAACAGATATTTATCTATTACTTATAAATAAAAATCAAACTTTAGAAATTAAAATTTCTTATAAAAAAGACAACGCTGATTTCTTAGAAAATAAAATAAAATCTGAAAGAGCTGAACAATTATTTGGGAAAAATTGGGAAAGTATCATTCACAGCTCAACAATGAGAATTGAAGATAAATTCTTAAGTAAAAAATTAATTTATAAAATACAAAAAGGTAGGACTTCAAAAGGGTCAATTACTCTTGGCTGGAAATTTGAGTTAGTTAATAAACCAAATGGAGAACTGTCAGGAGAATTAATCCTAGATAAATCTCAGTTATTAGACATTTATGCAGGAAACAATTTATCTATCGATAAAAGAAATGCGATAGTAAATGGAGAGGTTATCCCTAATTCAGGAGTTGCTAATTATATACTTCAAGGCAACATATTCTTATCAGCACAAGAGATATTAGATAAGATGGAAGAGATTGATGATTTTGTAAACACCTCTCCCAAAATATATTTTGCTTGCAAAGCTCTAAATTATAGAACTTTTGAAAATAAATTTGATGGAGATCGTCCATTAGCTGTTCAAATTGAATGGAAGATTATAGAGGATAAACTATCCCCTAATTTTATATTTAATCGCCCACTGAGTTTTAATGGAAAGATAGTTGCAGAAAATTTAAAAAACTGTTTGAGTCATCTTAATATTAGAAATACAGATGATATTAATTCAAATAACGCTATGAAAGACTATGTATACGAATGAGGAAAAATGAAAATAATTAGTTTATTTTGCGGTTGCGGGGGGTTAGATCTTGGCTTTGAAAAAGCAGGGTTTGAAATTCTAGTTGCAAATGAATACGACCAAACTATTTGGGCAACATTTAAAGCCAACCACCCTGAAACACATTTAATTGAAGGGGATATTCGTCAAATTAAAGATAGTGATTTTCCTGATCATATTGATGGAATTATAGGAGGACCACCCTGCCAGTCTTGGTCTGAGGCAGGAGCGTTACGCGGAATTAATGATGAAAGAGGTCAGCTTTTCTTTGATTATATTCGCATTCTAAAAAGTAAGCAGCCTAAATTTTTTCTTGCTGAAAATGTTAGCGGAATGCTGGCTAATCGACATTCAGAAGCCGTACAAAACATTTTAAAGATGTTCGAAGAATGTGGTTACAATGTTACTTTAACAATGGCTAATGCTAAAGATTACGGCGTTGCTCAAGAAAGAAAACGTGTCTTTTATATTGGTTTCCGAAAGGATTTGGAAATTGATTTTAAATTTCCTATAGGTTCGACAGTAAATGATAAAGATAAAATCACACTAAAAGATATTATTTGGGATTTGCAAGATTCTGCTATTCCTGCTTTAGCTCTAAATAAAACTAATCCAAAAGCAGTTAATAACAATGAATACTTTACAGGTAGCTTTTCGCCAATATTTATGAGTAGAAATCGTGTGAAATCTTGGAATGAACAAGGGTTTACTGTTCAAGCCTCTGGTCGACAATGTCAATTACATCCGCAAGCCCCGAAAATGGAAAAGTTTGGCACTAATGATTATAGATTTGTAGCAGGTAAGGAACATTTATATCGCCGTATGACAATTCGAGAGGTTGCACGAATTCAAGGCTTTCCTGATGATTTTAAATTCATCTATCAAAATACCAATGATGCTTATAAAATGATTGGAAATGCAGTGCCTGTAAATTTAGCTTTTGAGATTGCTTGTGAAATAAAAAAAGTGTTGGATAAATTGAGTCCATAAAAAACTTTGTGTAAATGCCTGTTTTGGGATAGTCACCTAAAAACAGGTATTTTATATGAATAAAAATCATACTAATAAAAATTGGAAGTTAATTTCCAATTTGTAAAATTTTTCTATAAATAGGAACTCAATTTCCAATCGTCATTTCCTCAAACTTGCACTCTTTCCGATTTCCGCTATCATACGCTACCTGATTTCCTATTTACTTGTTTGACAATGAACAAACTTAAACGACTTTTCCTTTTGGCTATGTTTTTTGTTCTCTTTGCCTGCACGACACAGCCGCCGAAGAAACCCGTTAAAACCCGTTTCTTAAAAGAAAACATTACCCAAGCGGAACTCAATAATCCCATCGCTTATAAACGCTATTACTATATTTGTCAAAATATCGAAACTCAATCTACCTCTTATTTAACAACCTATTTCCCGCTTTCAAGAGAGAGTCGTTTGAAAGAGAATTTTGGGATCTATTTTCAGTTAGATGGGGGTAAGCCAGTGCCGTTTGATCATATTGAGAACCGAGCGTTAAATACACGCGATTCGAAATTTGAGGTCATTTACCGTTCCTATCAGCCGATTGAGGGGAGCGTTGTGGATTTAGTCGCACGCCAGCATAGTTCGACCTATTATAAAAACGATCAAGGCACACAGGTGCGTTGGCTGAGTTGTAAAGAAGGTTAGCGATTGTATGGTTGATTTTTTAAATAGGAAATCGACTTCCAATTTTCCTAACAATCCAAGAAGTTGGCATTAGCTTTCCAACTTCTCTATACCCAATATCTCTTTTCGCACTAAATCAAATTCGGCACGCACGCCAAAGGCTTTTGCAAGATTTTCAGCATTTAGCACCGCTTGTGTTTCACCACAGGCGAGTACTTTGCCTTTATCCAGTAAAATCACTTTATCACAAAACTTATACGCCAGAGATAAATGATGGATAGCCACCACGCACGTCTGTTTGGGCGTGAGGGATTTAAGCTGCTCCATAATGTCGAGCTGATAATAAGGATCGAGCGAAGCGATTGGCTCGTCAGCAAGCAGTAATGGGGCATTTTTAATACAGCAACGTGCCAGTTGTACACGGGCTTTTTCACCGCCTGAAAGTTGCTGAAAGGGTTTATCCAATAAGGCGGAAACAGAAAATCTGTTTGAAATCGACCGCACTTTTTCCTGCTCATACTTGGGCTTGAGCGGGAAAGGCAAACCTAACGCAATCACGTCATAGGCGGATAAGTCCCATTGAATAGCAGTATTTTGTGCCAGATATGCCAACTGCTCGCTTTTTTGGCGGGCGGTCATTTCGGTTAATTTGCAAGTATTTAGCCAAATTTGACCGCTTGCAAGCGGTAAGATGCCGGCAATACTTTTCAATAGCGTGGATTTGCCTGCGCCGTTTGCCCCCATTATGCCGACTAATTTACCCTGTGGGATATGGCAACTTACATTGGTTAAGCCGTAGGACTGGCTAACATTTTCAACCTTAATCACGGGCAAGCCTCCGTTGTTGCGTGAGTAAAATCCAAATCAGCACGGGCGCGCCAATAATCGCGGTGAGCGTCCCAATGTAGATATGTGAGAATAGGGGGAGATATTGCACGCTAAGATCGGCAATGAGCAGCAATAAAGCCCCGATTAACGCACTGCTCACATAAAGTTGGGACGGACGTTTTTTGAGTAACATTCGGGCAAAATGGGGGGCAATTAAGCCGATAAAGCCGATCGTCCCCGTTTGCGGAATGGTTGCGCCGACCAGCAGTGCCGCGCCAAGTGCGGTGATAAAAAAGCTACGTTTCGGGGCAATACCCATTGTGGCAACCGTTTCTTCACCGAATGTGAGTAAATCAAGATAGCGGCGTTGTCGGTAAAGGCATAAACTGCCGAGTAATATAATGGGGAGCGACAAGAGCAAGGTATCCATTTTTGCCCAAACTAACGAGCCTTGTAGCCAGCGATAGAGTTCTGCCAATGCCCACGGGCTTTCTGCATTGGAGAGTAGCAGGGCAATTGCCGAGCCTAATAGCATATTGACTGCTATGCCGCTTAAAATCATCACCGTTGTGCCTTGCTTATGGGCAATCAGATAGACTAATGCAAAGCTGATTAATGCCCCCAGTACACCGCCGAGAAGCAATAAGCCTGCAGGAATGGAAAAATAGTAGAGTAGAAAGACGCTGACGGCGGTTGCACCGTTAGCACTGCCGAGCAAACCGGGGCTGGCGAGGGGATTTTGGAAAACGCCCTGCATTGCGTTGCCGGCTAATGCCAGACTTGCGCCTGTAATCACTGCTAATAATAGGCGGGGCAGGCGAATATCCCATAGCACGAGCGGGCGGAAATCGCTGATGATACCTTCGGCATTGCGTAGGGCGGCGAAGTTATCAAGTTGGTGATTGGCTGCCAATATAACGATTAAAAGCAGACATAAGAGTAAAATGCTGTTTAATTTATTGGAGTGAAATATTGTTCTATAAGATTTCATCATTATTTTTTATTTGTATCTAAAATATATTCTGTTGTCTGTTATATATTCTTCTAATAGTTAGTAGGTTTAAAAATAATTGTAAAGAAAGTTAATTTAACACTAGTTTACGATAGAAATTCGCTGCATATCAATGCCAAATCTATGTTGATTTTTATCTTTCAATTTCTAATTTATATGTTAATTGCGAAGCCTCGCTATAAAGATAAGTTGTCTTATTTCATCTGCCGATACAGCCTTTCCGCCCCTTGCCAAATACCGTGATCGAAGCAATAGGTGTATTTCATCGGTAGGGTGGCAAGCGGTCGGTTAGCGAAGATTTTTTGTAATGCCGAATGGGTGAGCAATGCGGATTGAGCGTTGTAGGTCTGTTTATCCGTTAATGAAATTAGCCAGTTCGGTTGGCTGAGTAAAATCTTCTCAAGGGAGAGATTTTGCACAGGGAGATCGCTATTGAGCGGCGTTAATCCAAGTAAATTTAACAGGGTGCGGTAGGGCGGTTGGTTGGTGTCCGCCACACCGGTTTCTGAGATAACGAGCGTATCGGTAAGCGGTGAGTTAAGGGCAAAATCTTGCAATGTTAGCTGTGAAATCAGCCGTTCGGCGTGCGCCGTATTATCGGTCAGTTCGCCGAGTTGGCGTATCAAAGCAAACAGTTGTTCCGGGGTTTGGGGGCTGTCGTTAATCGGGATAATCTTCACGCCCAATCGGGTTAAATCGTTGGTTAGCTGCGGGTAGAATTGCGTATTGAGCAGAATGGTTTTATCCAAATAGGGCAGTAGTGCGGTGAGCTGTGCTTCAAGAGCAGGCTTATCCGTGTTCACTTTATCCAACATCATCAGTGGCTTTTTTGAATACGCAGACATCGCTGCAATTTGTTCAGAACGGGCAATTTCAATCAGCAGGCGGTCGCTACACAGGGTGAGAGAAACAAATTGCTCCGCCCGCCCATCGGTAACGGATAACAACAGAAGGGGCAGAAGATAAAGATATTTCATCATTTGCTTTGCGCTAAGACGTTTTCAAAAAGAGGGACGCTGTGCGTCCCTGAGAACAGGCAAATTAGAAGTTGCCTTTTAGCCCGACGTAAACATTACGCCCGTCTTGACCGTAGTCAAGGTGGTTTTCATATTGTTTGTCGAACAGGTTATTGAGGTTCGCATACACATTGAGGCTAGGCACGAGCTGATAGTTCACACCAACGTTCACCAAGGTATACGACGGCATTTTAGTGCGGTGCGGGTAGGTATCAATGCGTTTACCAACATAAGACAGGCTAACGTTTGAACCGAGTTTATCGGTGATTTGGTAGCTTAACCCTGCGTTTGCCGTGTGTTTTGGCCGCATAGGTAACGCCATTTTTTGACTATTGTGTGCGTTAGTGTAAGTGTAGTTGGCAAATCCGCTTAAGGTTTGGCTGAATTTACCCGTATAAGCAATTTCCATCCCTTTGATTTGGGTTGTGCCGTCAAGGTTAATGGATTGCGTATAGGTTGAATTGGCGCTGATGAATTGTTTCACATTACGGGCAAAATAGGTCAAATCTAAGCTGTGGGCTTTGTCGCTGCTTTCCAGCAATACACCGAGTTCACCGCCAAGGCTTTTTGCCGGTTTGAGTGTCGGATTGGCTTGGTAAGTGCCGAAATAGCCGAAATAGTCGGTAATGGTCGGATTTTGAATGGCTGTGCCTAAACTGGCGTGTGCTTTGAGATGAGGCGAGAAGCGATAAGCACCGGTAATTCGACCCGTCCACGCATTTTGGTAGCGATCGTTATCGGTAAAGCGTCCGCTAATCGCCAAACTATGATCCGCTTGGCTAAACAGGCGGTATTCTGCTGCAATACTTTTCTCAATCAGCTTTTTCTCTGCGCCGTTATAATTGCTTGAAAGGTAATCGGCTTTTTGATATTCGCCCAATAAACTGACCGCTTGCGTGATATCACCCTCACGATCGAAGTGAATATCTAATTGATAATTAGCATTGAGTTTTTTGGCATCATAGGCGGAATGTCCGACGGAGGTTGTGTAGCTGCTGTACTCGTGCGTGTCGCTGTCCGTTTTAAGATGGCTTACGCTGACTTTCTGTTTGACAATATCGTCATCACCCCCCACATAACCGCTTAATTTAAACAAGGTTTCTCGGATACGGCTGTTGTCGTCAAAATGTGTTTCGTGGTTGATGCTGTTATCAAAAGCGAAGGTTTGAGAGGCGTGGTTGGTTAGAAGTTCAACGCCTTTTTTGCCGTCATCAAAGCCGATTTTTAATGAGGCATTATCTTTGTGAAAGCGATCTTTTTCGACTGCACCGCCCGTTTGGAAATGCGTGCCGGTAACGGATTGATAGTGGAAATGAGAGGTACTTTTTGCGGAAATGCCGCGGGTGCGGTGGCTGTCGCCGTGTAAAGCATAGTAAAAACCGTTTTGATGTCCTAAAAGCGTTGCCGAAGCATCTCGAGTGCGGTGCGATCCCGTGCCTAAATCGACATCGAGATTGAAGCCTTTATCTTGGTATAAACCGCTTTTGGTGGTGATGTAAATCACACCGCCCATTGCATCGGATCCCCAAAGGGCAGATTGCTCGCCTCGCAGCACTTCAATGCGATCAATATTGCTTAACGGTAACCCGCCAAAGTTAAATCCCATATTATCGACCGGCGACATTTTCACCCCGTCAATTACCACTGCAACCTGATTCGTATTTGCGCCCCGTAAATAGAGGTTGGTTAATGTGCCTCGTCCGCCGTAGGCGATAAATGCAACACCCGGCACGGTTTTTAATACATCACTGACGTAGGTCGCGTTGCGGGCAATGAACTCTTTTTCGGTTAGAACCGTAACCGATGAAGCGGTTTTGTCCTGATTGACCGGTGCGGCATAGGCGGAATAGACATTGATTGGCTCAAGTGCCGTTTGAGCAGCCGCAAGATGAGGTAAGCTCAGCAGCAGGGCAGTGGTGATAAGATTTTTATACATATTGTGTTTCCATATTAAAAAATGCGAGGCGATATTATACACGAAATACTACGCTGTTTTTGGTAAAAAATCCCACGGAATTGACCGCTTGTTTTGCCGAGATTTCAACAATTTTGTTAAGTAATTCACAATTTTGTAAATTATTTGTGATGCTATGCCGAAAAAATGATTATACTTGGGTGAATGGTTAGGCAACGGTGCATAACGCAGTTTCGGCACTTGCCAGTGGTTTAACAATTATTGAGGAAACGACAATGCAACACAAAGTAACTCCCCCAACGGACGGTCAAGCAATTACCTTAAATCAAGACGGCTCGTTAAATGTCCCGAACCGTCCGATTGTCCCTTTTATTGAGGGGGACGGCATCGGTGTCGATGTTACGCCGGCAATGCGGGTTGTGATTGATGCGGCGGTGGAAAAAGCCTATGGTTGCTCCCGCAAAATTGAGTGGTTGGAAATTTATGCCGGTGAAAAGGCCAATCAAGTTTATGGCGAAAATACGTGGCTGCCGGACGAAACCCTTGAACTGATTAAAACCTACCATATTGCGATTAAAGGGCCGCTGATGACACCGGTCGGCGGTGGGATTCGCTCGTTAAATGTGGCAATGCGTCAAGGGTTGGATCTATATAACTGCCTACGCCCGATTCGCTACTACGAGGGGACACCAAGTCCGGTGAAACACCCTGAATTAGTCGATATGGTAATTTTCCGTGAAAATTCCGAAGATATTTACGCCGGCGTAGAGTGGGCAGCCGGTTCGCAAGAGGCAGACAAAGTGATCGCCTTTTTACAAAATGAAATGGGCGTGAAAAAGATCCGTTTCCCACAAGAGTGCGGCATAGGGATTAAGCCGGTGTCTAAGCAAGGTACACAACGCTTGGTGCGTGCGGCATTGCAATATGTGATCGATAACGATCGATCATCGCTTACGCTCGTGCATAAAGGCAATATTATGAAATTTACCGAAGGGGCTTTCAAAGAGTGGGGCTACCAAGTGGCGAAAGAATTTGGGGCAGAGCCAATCGATAACGGGCCTTGGCATAGATTAAAAAATCCGAAGACCGGTCGTGAGATTGTGATTAAAGACAGCATTGCCGATGCGTTTTTACAAGAAATTTTATTGCACCCAACGGATTATGATGTGATTGCAACCCTTAACTTGAACGGAGACTATATCTCCGATGCCTTAGCGGCTCAAGTGGGCGGTATCGGGATTTCGCCGGGGGCAAATATCGGCTTTGAAGTTGCTATTTTTGAAGCGACTCACGGTACAGCACCGAAAATTGCAGGGCAGAATAAAGCTAATCCGGGATCGATTATTCTCAGCGGCGAAATGATGCTCCGACATTTAGGCTGGGTAGAAGCGGCGGATTTAGTCGTGAAAGCCGTTTCTCAGACCATTGCGAATAAGACGGTAACATTTGATTTTGCGGAAACATTAGAGGGTGCAACCCTCCGTTCTACCGCTGAATTTGCACAAGACATTGTTGCAAATATGTAAAATTTTACATTTTCCTTAAATGAAGCCGTCTGTCATTGAAAGGTGATAGGCGGTTTTTTATTTAAAAATTGTCCTTGTTTAAAACGAAAGGTGGTGTGATTTTAGCTTTATGTCGGGCTTGGCAAGTTATTTTAATGAATTTTGTGAAGTTGTTATCAAAATGTAAAAATTATTGTGTAAATGGCTTGTTATTTTAGCCCCCTTTGCTATGATTGCCCTATCTTTCATTTTACCCATTTATTTTTGAAGTGGAGATCTGAATTATGTCATTCTTAACCGAATATCAAGCACACGTTGATGAACGTGCCAAACAAGGTGTTGTTCCCTTACCGCTTAATGCGGAGCAAACAGCGCAATTGATAGAATTGTTAAAAGCACCCTTGGAAAATGACGGTGCATTTTTGTTGGAGTTATTCTGCCATCGCATTCCGGCAGGGGTGGACGAAGCGGCGTATGTAAAAGCCTCTTTTCTATCCGCTTTAATCAATGGAGATGCAACATCACCGCTGATTTCCGCCCAAGATGCCGTTAAACTGCTCGGCACAATGCAAGGTGGCTATAATATTGAACCACTGCTCAACGCATTGGATAATCCCGAACTTGCCCCCCTCGCTGTTGAATCCCTTTCTACGACCCTGCTGATGTTTGATAACTTCCACGATGTTGCCGATAAAGCCAAGAAAGGTAACCCGTTTGCACAGCAAATTTTGCACTCTTGGGCAAATGCGGAGTGGTTTTTGTCCCGCCCGAAACTCGCCGAAAAAATTACTTTGACAGTGTTTAAAGTAACGGGGGAAACCAATACCGATGATCTCTCTCCGGCACAAGATGCGTGGTCTCGCCCTGACATTCCGTTGCACGCCTTAGCAATGTTAAAAAATGAGCGGGACGGCATTATTCCCGATCAAGCAGGCGTGATTGGGCCGATGAAACAGATTGCCGAGTTGAAACAAAAAGGCTTCCCGTTGGTGTATGTCGGTGATGTGGTCGGCACAGGTTCTTCTCGTAAGTCGGCAACGAACTCTGTGCTGTGGTTGATGGGCGATGATATTCCGTATATCCCGAATAAACGAGCCGGCGGCGTAGTGTTAGGCGGTAAGATCGCCCCGATTTTTTTCAATACAATGGAAGATGCGGGATCGTTACCGATTGAAGTCGATGTCAGCCGCTTGAATATGGGCGATGTGATCGACCTTTACCCTTACGCAGGTAAAATCTGCAAGCATAATAGCGAAGAAGTGATCGCTGAATTTAGTTTAAAAACCGACGTATTGCTTGATGAAGTGCGGGCAGGCGGTCGGATTCCATTGATTATCGGACGAGGCTTAACCCACAAAGCCCGCCTCGAACTTGGCTTGCCGGAAAGCGATGTGTTCGTCAAACCGCAAACCTCTACGCAAAACAGCAAGGGCTATACCCTCGCTCAGAAAATGGTCGGCAGAGCCTGCGGGGTAGAAGGCATTCGTGCCGGACAGTATTGCGAACCAAGAATGACCAGTGTCGGCTCACAAGATACCACCGGCCCAATGACCCGTGATGAATTAAAAGATCTCGCTTGCTTGGGCTTTTCAGCGGATTTGGTGATGCAATCATTCTGCCATACGGCGGCCTATCCGAAGCCGGTAGATGTGGTTACCCACCATACATTACCTGATTTTATTATGAACCGTGGCGGTGTGTCCCTTCGCCCAGGTGATGGCGTTATCCACTCTTGGCTCAACCGAATGTTGTTACCGGACACCGTTGGTACGGGCGGCGACTCGCATACTCGCTTCCCGATCGGGATTTCTTTCCCTGCCGGTTCAGGTTTGGTCGCCTTTGCGGCAGCAACGGGGGTAATGCCGCTAGATATGCCGGAGTCAGTGTTGGTTCGCTTTAAAGGTGAAATGCAGCCGGGTATTACGTTGCGGGATCTAGTACACGCTATTCCGTATTATGCCATTCAGCAAGGCTTACTCACCGTTGAAAAAGCTGGCAAGAAAAATATTTTCTCCGGTCGCATTTTAGAAATTGAGGGGCTAGAGCATCTGAAAGTCGAGCAGGCATTTGAACTTTCCGATGCCTCGGCGGAACGCTCGGCAGCCGCTTGTACGATCAAGTTAGACAAAGAACCGATTATTGAATACCTCAATTCCAATATTGTCCTGTTGAAATGGATGATTGCCGAAGGCTACGGCGATGTACGCACCCTTGAGCGCCGGATTCGTGCAATGGAAGCGTGGTTGGAAAACCCAACGTTACTGGAAGCAGATGAAGATGCGGAATACGCTGCCGTGATTGAGATCGATCTCAATGAAATTAAAGAGCCGATTTTATGTGTGCCGAATGATCCGGACGATGCCCGCACCTTGTCTGCAGTGCAAGGCAACAAGATTGATGAAGTGTTTATCGGTTCTTGTATGACAAATATCGGGCATTTCCGTGCCGCCGGGAAATTGCTCAATCAATATCAAGGAATGATTCCGACACGTTTGTGGATTGTACCGCCAACACGAATGGACGCCGCACTGTTGACCGAAGAAGGTTATTACAGCATTTACGGTAAGAGCGGAGCAAGAATTGAAATTCCGGGCTGCTCACTCTGTATGGGCAATCAAGCCCGCGTGGCGGACGGCGCAACGGTGATCTCCACTTCTACCCGTAATTTCCCGAATCGAATGGGTAAAGGTGCGTTTGTGTATCTTGCCTCGGCAGAGCTATCGGCAGTATGTGCGTTACTGGGACGTATTCCAACCCCAGAAGAGTATCTGCACTATGTGGAGCATTTAGCTGATGACAAAGACGATACCTACCGTTATATGAATTTTGACCAAATCAATCAATATATGAAAAAAGCAGAAGGGCTGATTTTCCAAACTGCTGCTTAATCCGACAAGTGGTCGGATTGCAGGAAAAATAAGCAAACCGACCGCTTGTTTCCGTTTTAGATGATAAAAATGCTCGTAACGAGAACAATACCTAACAGGAGGATTCTATGCCAAAACTACATCCAACATTAACCGCAGAATTGCGTTTAAGTGATGGTCGTCAATTTGCCTTACCGGTTTATCAAAGTAATTTAGGCTATGATGCAATCGGCGTGGAAGCATTACAAAAACAACAACTTTTCACCTATGACCAAGGTTTAACCTCAACCGCATTATGTGAATCCAGCATCACCTATATTGACGGCGATGAAGGTATTTTGTTGCACCGTGGCTACCCGATTGATGAGTTAGCAATGCACAAAAGCTATCTTGAAGTTGCCTATTTACTGTTGGAAGGCGAGTTGCCAAATGAAGAACAGTTGACAGCATTCCAAAAAGAAATTTCATCGCACTATATGGTTAATGAACAATTTACCCGCCTGTTCCAAGGTTTCCGCCGCGATTCTCACCCAATGGCGGTAATGTGTGCGGCGAGTAGTGCATTAGCTGCCTTCTATAATGATGAATTAAAAATTGATTGTAAGGATTCCCGTTATAAAACGGCGATTAGGTTGTTAGCAAAAATGCCGACCTTGGCGGCAATGTGTTATAAATACAGCATCGGTCGTCCGTTTATGTACCCGCAATATAACTTATCTTATGCAGGCAATTTCTTGTATATGATGTTTGCAACCCCTTGTGAGCCTTATGTGGTCAATCCGGTCATAGAACGTGCAATGGATCGTATTTTTACCCTACACGCCGATCACGAACAAAATGCGTCAACTTCAGCGGTACGTGGCGTTGCCTCTTCCGGTCCGAATCCGTTTGCGTGTATCGCAGCGGGAATTGCTTCACTCTGGGGGCCGGCACACGGTGGCGCAAACGAAGCCTGTATTAAAATGTTACAGGAAATCGGTTCGGTCGATCGGATTCCGGAGTTTGTTGCCCGTGCGAAAGATAAGAACGATCCGTTCCGCTTAATGGGTTTTGGGCATCGTGTCTATAAAAATTACGATCCGAGAGCAAAAGTAATGCGTGAAACCTGCCACGAAGTCTTAAAAGAGCTAGGCGTTAGCACGCCGTTGCTTGAAGTGGCGATGGAATTAGAACGTATTGCATTGAGCGATCCGTATTTTATTGAGCGTAAACTCTACCCGAATGTCGATTTCTATTCCGGCATTATTTTACAGGCTATCGGTATTCCGACTTCAATGTTCACCGTGATTTTTGCGTTGGCGAGAACGGTCGGCTGGATTGCCAACTGGAAAGAGATGAACGAAGAGAGCCTAAAAATCGTTCGCCCAAGACAAATTTACACCGGGCATACAGAACGTCATATTGAATCCTAAGCAAAAAGGTCTAGCCATTTGGCTAGACCTTTTACTTTGGTTCGATTAAGCGGGATTATCAATATCAATAAATTCCACGTCCAGTTGATAGTGTTCGGCTAACCATTCACCTAGTGCTTTCACGCCGTCTCGTTCAGTCGCGTGATGCCCACAGGCAAAATAATAAATGCCTTGTTCCCTTGCGGAATGCGTGGTTTGTTCGGAAATTTCGCCACTGATAAATGCATCGCAACCTTTTTGGTAGGCTAAGTCAATATAACCTTGTCCGCCACCGCTACAAATCCCCACTTTTTTGATGCGTTTTTGTGGAAATTCCGCTGTAAATTCGTGGCAAACCGTTGGCTTGCGCTTGAGTGCACGTTCCAAACGTTCGGCAAGTTCCGTTGCCGAAATCGGTTGCTCAAATTCCGCTACTGCCGGAATAGAGTGGACTTTATCTTCCAATCCTTGCAAGTTGATCGCCCCAATCTGTTTGGCAAGTTGGGCGTTATTGCCTAATTCTGTGTGAATATCAAGGGGCAGGTGGTAGGCAAATAAATTGATATCGTTAGCCAATAGCTGCTTAATCCGCTTTCCTTTCATTCCCCGAATGCACGGGTTTTCACTTTTCCAAAAATAGCCGTGATGCACCAAAACGGCATCAGCTTGTTTCGCTACCGCCTGCTCAATAAGCGGGAGAGTTGCCGTTACGCCGGTAATGATTTTACGGATTTGCCGTTTGCCCTCGACTTGCAAACCGTTCGGGGCATAATCTGCAATCATTTTACTGTTGAGTTTTTCATCGAGTATCTGTTCAAGTTCAAGATTAGTCAGCATTTCTGCTCCTTTTATAGGGTGAAACAAGCGGGCGGTTTAGCGGATTTTCTTGCGAAACCAAGCCGAACATTGCCGTTAGGTGTAATTTACCTCAATAATATCAAACTCAATATTACCGCCGGGTGTTTTGATATTCACGGTATCGTCCACTTCTTTACCGACTAAACCACGGGCAATCGGTGAATTGACGGAAATAAGCCCCTCTTTGATATTGGCTTCGTCATCGCCTACAATCCGATAGGTTACTTCGTCTTCTGTGTTGGTGTTGAGCAAGGTTACGGTCGCACCAAAAATCACCTTACCTTGATTAGGCATTTTGGTTACATCAATAATTTGGGCATTGCTTAATTTACCCTCGATTTCTTGGATACGCCCTTCGCAAAAGCCTTGCTGCTCACGGGCTGCGTGGTACTCGGCGTTCTCTTTTAAATCACCGTGTTCACGGGCTTCGGCAATCGCTTTAATAATTTCAGGACGGCGCACATTTTTGAGATGCTCTAACTCTTCACGCAATAAGGCTTCGCCACGAACAGTCATTGGAATTTGTTGCATTATTACTCCTTCTTTGATGCAAAAAGAAACCAAAACCGCATAGGTTTTGGCAATCTAGTCTGTCATATCGTTAAATAAATAGCGGTATTATTCATTGTCTTTCATAAAATATCAACCTTCATTATGAATTTGCAGTGTAATGGTTTAGGATTATGCGTTATAGCTTTCTAATAAAAAACCTCGCTAAATACGAGGTTTTGCAATATTGGGGAGAAATCAGACCGCGTGTACAGGTAACATTAGGATTTCAATATGCCTGACGAGCCCTCGGAATAATCTTTCGGTTGATCGTCATTTTCCGGCGTTTTTTCCTCAAGTTGAGGTTGTTGGAAAAAAGCAATCTTATCCGACTCCTCTGGGAGCAAGGTTTGCGATCCTTCGGCTAAATGGGTGTAGAGCTTTTTGTAATCTTCTGCAAGGGTCGCTAACAAGCTGGCGGATTGCTCGAAATGTTTTTCTAATTGTGTTTTTTGCTCGTCGATTTTGGTATTGGCGGCTTTGAGTTCTTGCTCTAACTTATGCTGTTTTTGCATACTTACATTAGTTGCACGCAAGATGACATAGCCGATAATCACCCCAATGACAAAAGCCGCAATAATTGCCAACCAAACATCATTTGACCACTGCATAGTAACTCCTTAATATTTCGATAAAAACGTGCTTATTTTTACCATTTTCTCGCTATGGAGAGAAGCTAAATTTCGGTTTGAATTTAAAAAATTTGAGATAGCCTACAAAATGTGAAATTACTTAAAAAAACATTCGCTTTTCCCTAAAATATCTGTATAATTTGGTCACCCTGTTTTTATGTGGTATTCCCGCCACATAAGTTGGTCAGAATTGACTCGAAGGGGTCGGATTCTAACCGTATTAGGTAATATCTTCTGATATTGGGTATAAACATTTAAATTTTGGTATTTAATTAGAATGAAAACTTTTGTAGCAAAACCAGAAACAGTAAAACGTGACTGGTATGTAGTAGATGCGACAGGTAAAACTTTAGGTCGTTTAGCTACTGAATTAGCACGCCGTCTTCGTGGTAAACACAAGGCTGAGTACACACCGCACGTTGATACAGGCGATTACATCATCGTCATCAATGCGGACAAAGTAGCGGTAACAGGTAAAAAAGAAACTGACAAAATCTACTACTGGCACACTGGCTATGTAGGTGGTATCAAAGATGCAACCTTCAAAGAAATGATCGCTCGTCGTCCGGAAGCAGTGATTGAAATTGCGGTAAAAGGTATGTTGCCAAAAGGTCCGTTGGGGCGTGCAATGTTCCGTAAATTAAAAGTGTATGCGGGTAGCGAACATAACCACGCTGCGCAACAACCACAAGTTTTAGACATCTAATCACGGAGCAGAAAAATGGCAGAGAATCAAAACTACGGCACAGGTCGCCGCAAAAGCTCTTCAGCTCGTGTATTTATCAAACCGGGCAGTGGTAACATTACCATCAACCAACGTTCTTTAGAAGTTTACTTCGGTCGTGAAACTGCACGAATGGTAGTTCGTCAACCGTTAGAATTAGTTGAGTTAACTGATAAATTAGACTTATACATCACCGTAAAAGGTGGTGGTATTTCAGGTCAAGCTGGTGCGATCCGTCACGGTATCACACGCGCATTGATCGAGTACGATGAGACATTACGTCCGGCACTCCGTGCTGCAGGCTTCGTTACTCGCGACGCTCGCCGCGTTGAGCGTAAAAAAGTGGGTTTACACAAAGCACGTCGTCGTCCACAATACAGCAAACGTTAATCATATTTTCGTTTTCAAGAAGGCAGGAATTTTCCTGCCTTTTTTAGTTTTAAGCTATGATAGCCCATCAATTTTATAGAGGTATTCCGTTATGCTTGCGATTATTTCCCCTGCGAAAACCTTGGGTTTTGAGACAAAGATTGAAGGTTTTGCATTTTCCCAACCACAACTGACCGCTTACAGCCAACAACTTATCGAGATTTGCCAACAGTTTAGTCCTGCGGAATTGGCATCATTGATGTCGATTAGCGATAAACTCGCGAGTCTGAATGTCGCACGTTTTGCCGAGTGGCAATTAGAGCATCACCTTGACAATGCCAAACCGGCATTATTTGCCTTTAAAGGCGATGTATATACGGGATTGGCGGCGGAAACCTTATCAATAGAGCAGGTAGAGTATGCTCAACGCCATTTGCGAATGTTATCGGGATTATATGGCTTGCTTAAACCGTTAGATTTAATGCAGCCGTATCGCTTGGAAATGGGGACAAGGCTTGTTAATCCGCAAGGCAAAGATCTTTACGCATTTTGGGGCGGGATTATCACAGCGCATTTGCAACAGGCGATTGATGAGCAAGGGGATAATATCTTAGTTAATTTGGCATCGGATGAATATTTTAATGCGGTCAAGCCAACTCAATTACACGCTACTATTATTAAGCCTGTTTTCCTCGATCAAAAAAACGGCAAATATAAGGTGATCAGCTTCTATGCGAAGAAAGCACGGGGAATGATGGTGCGGTTTATGCTGGAACATCAACCAAAAAATGTAGAACAGTTGAAAGATTTCAATTATGGCGGCTACTGGTTTGACGAACAGCAATCTAGCGAAACGGAACTTGTGTTTAAGCGAGAGGAAGCGTGACAATGTTGCGTAAAATAGCCTTGTTGAGCGGTTTATTGACGGGCTGCAGTGTACAGCACGGACAATTTGCCGTACCGACCGAAGTCCGATTTGCGGATAAGGTATTTGAAATGGCTTTGGATAATCAGCTTGATGAAATGCGTCAAATCCTCTATCTACCGCAAGGTTCAGCCAAAAATCCGGATAATTGGCAGCAAGGCTTTTTGATTTTTTTAGATCGCAATGCTCAAGGGCGTACTCTGGCAGAACGGCAAAGGTTACGGCAACAGAGCTTTGCCAAACAGCCGCATACCCAAGCAAACGTGCATCTTGCCGGCAATGAATTGCGAAGCCAAGTGCTATACCCGCCGACCGCACGTTTTCACAATTATCAGCTTGAAGTTACACGTGGGCGTGAATTTGCCTGCGGCTTCGGACAAATGCAATTTGCAGACAAGCGGTCGGATTTTGCAAAAAATCGTCAACAACCGACCGCTTACCTACGGATACTCGAAGAATTAGCCCAGCGTTTGGCGCAGTTACCTTGGCTGATGGAGTGTAGAAAATGACCCAACAGTATGAAAAATATGTTAAGCGGGCGGCAACCCTTGCGATTGCCGTCGCAGTGATTTTGATTGTGATTAAAGCCTTCGCGTGGTGGAAAACCGGATCGATGGCGATCTTAGCGGCAATGACCGATTCGTTGGTTGATTTATTCGCATCGGCAACCAATATTCTCGTGTTACGTTTTGCTTTACAGCCGGCGGACGATAACCATACCTTTGGGCACGGCAAAGCGGAATCCCTTGCGGCACTGGCGCAAAGTGCCTTTATTACCGGCTCGGCGGCGTTTTTATTGCTGCAGGGCATTCAGCGTTTGACCGAGCCACAACTGGTGCAAGCCAGTGAACTGGGGATTGCCATCAGTCTGATTTCGATCGCTCTAACGGCAATTTTAGTGTGGTATCAACGCAAAGTGGTACGCTTAACGGAAAGCCCCGCAATTCAAGCGGATTCACTCCATTATCAAACAGATCTGTATATGAATGCGGCGATTTTGGTGGCAATGTTACTCAACCTATACGGTGTGGTGTTTGCCGATGCGATTTTTGCGATAGGGATTGCCCTTTATATTTTGGTGAGCGCGGCGAAAATGTTGTGGCAGGCGATGCAATCATTGCTCGACCAAGCCTTGCCGCAAGACGAGGTGGATCGCATTTGGGCTATTGCGTTGGAGCACCCTCGCATCATTAGCATTCACGATCTGAAAACCAGACGGGCAGGGGCTGTGCGGTTTATTCAGTTACATTTAGAACTGGACGATGAACTGCCGCTTGTGGTTGCACACGAGATTACCGATAGCCTTGAACAGAAATTACTGGCAGCCTTTCCGCTTTCTGAAGTGATGATTCACCAAGAACCGACCAGCATTGTACAACAAGAACGAATGGCACAGGGGGCATAATGTATCAAGCCATCGTACGGTTTCATTATCGGGATTTTGAGCAAGATCCGGTGCAGTTAATTAACCAAATTGTCGAGCAATGGCGGTATAACGGGCAAATTATTGGGCGGGAAGTTGGTATTACCTATCATCAAGGTGTGGAAGATGTCGAATTTCAGCTGCGTGTTGCCGTGCCGGAACAAGAGAGCTTAGAACTGAAATGGCAAAATGAGAGGGTCGCACAGGCGATTGCCTACGCTAGAGAGCAGGGCATTGTGTGGCAGTCAGTCGAAATTATTGGGCGGGATTATAATGCGGAGCAAACCAGCCCACCGTCCCGCCCGGCTTTTCAACTGCTTTATACCACGCATTTGGACAGTTGCTCGCCGGTCTATAATGGAGAGGATTTCTGCCCACAGCCGCTCTATCGTTTGGGGATTTCCGCTGAATTAAGTGAAGCGATTATCAAATGGCAGGAAGATTGGCAAGCCTGCGATCAGCTTCAGATGAACGGTAGCGTGTTAGAAACGGCAGCACTTGCCGAAATCAGTGATCATTCCAGTCATTTAAGCCGACAGGGGCAAAGATTATGCCGTCAGCTAGAACAGCAAACCGGAATCCCAACCTATTACTATCTCTATCGCTTGGGGAAAAATAGTGAGTTAGAGCATAGCCGCCGTTGCCCAAGTTGTCAGAGAGACTGGCGACTCAGCGAACCATTACACCAAATTTTCCATTTCAAATGCGACCACTGCCGTTTGATCTCAAATTTAAGCTGGGAAGTACAGGGGTAAGCGGGCGGTTCAACGCTGTTTTTTGGCAAAAATTGTTTAGAGCAGATGGGATATTAGGACTGCGATTTAACGGAGGGGCATAGGATATTTTCAAAATGAAGCGGTATTATGTAGCAAATGCACAAAAATAGAAATTTTAACAGAATTGTAGGGACACACTGCGTGTGTCCTTTATAAAAATCAAATTATTTCAATAGGTTAAAATCCGGACACACACAGTGTGTCCCTACAAGCGAACAAAAAACAACTTTGTGTAACTGCTACATAATATTGAAATGAAGTTAAACGGACGTCAGCGTGGCGTCCCTATCTATAGCTTGTGCAAAGGCGACATAATATTAAAGGCATATTTGTTATAAATATGCCTTTAAGTTATGAAAATGCGGTTTGTTACCGAATGCCTATGCATATTTAAGGCTAAAGTTTCGCTTACTCCTATTCCCGTCGTCCGCCAAATGCGCCGTACGCTTTTCCTTTTGCGTCAAATGTACCGCCGATTTCTTCTGCCTTAGACCCATAGAATGCCCCTTTAATTGTGCCTTCTGTAAGGATACTAGCTGTTGACGGTGTTAATGTTCCTTCAAAATGGTTTCTATCGGCAGCTAATTTCGCCGTGGCTTTAAAATCAAATTCCGGGGTACGCACGCCGGCATTCACCGTATTTTCTACGTTTAAATCAATGGTTTTTTCGGCGAAATCGACGTTTGCTGTAAAAGTGGCTGCGTGCGGTGTATAACCTTTATCAGCAGTATAGGTGATAGCCGCGCCATAATAATCAACCTTTCCGCTAGTTGGGATAGCGTTTTGTGGGGTGTGGTAACCAACGCTGAATGCCATCGGGTTATCCTCATTTTTTAGGTACGTCCCAAATGCTTGATAATGGTTATTAGATAGAGAATGTTGATTGAAATTGAATAATAGCGCGTGATTAACATCGTTCAGTTTAGTGAGCGGGATTAATTTTCCACTGTTATCAATATCGAGATATTGACCAAGATCATTGAGAGCCGATTTCGTATCATTTACGTCTGATGAGCTGTGGAGTGTCATCACTAATTGAGGTTTATTCTCTTGAGGTAGATTTTGTGGTGGCATAGGCATAGTATCTGATTGTGGTTTATCAGCGATTGGCTGGCTCTTTGCCGCTTCGTTAGGCGAAGTTTCCGGTTGTGTCGGGTTGTCTGTTTTAGATGTCGCTTTTGGTTGCTCTTTCTCTAATGGTTGATTAGGTTGAGCTCCCGACTGCATCGGCTTATCTGTTTTAGATGATGCTACTTTAGGTTGTTCCTCTGCGAGTGGTTGATGAGGTTGAGCTTCCGTCTGTGTTGGGTTATTGGTTTTATGCGGTGTCGCTTTAGGCTGTTCTTCCACTGGTGGTTGATAAGGGGTATTTTCTGATTGTACTTGACCATCACTCTTTTTTTGTTGGGGGGATAACGAGTGCTTTTCGCTCTGTTTAGCTGAGGTGTCGGAGTGTGAAGATGAACACGCGACAACGCCAAGGGAAACTAAAATAGCAAATGCAGTTTTAAATATGTTTTGTTGATTCATATTGACCTCATAGATGTACTACTAAAAATAAACCTTCGTTAGACGGATAAGCCGACCTTAAATTACACGGTCGGTCATTTATTTTTTCAAATGGGCATAATTTATTTTTGAACACAGATCGGCTGTTAACGATAAGTTAGATGAAATCAGGCAATCACCAAATGAGAATGCCTGATTATCGGATTACACTTGAATATTTTGGGCAAGCGTTCGAATTAAACGAGGGCCTTGATAGACCATTGCCGAATAGAGTTGCAACAGGCTTGCACCGGCATCAATTTTGGCTTGCCCCGATTGCACGGAGTGAATGCCGCCGCTGCCAATAATCGGAATTTTTCCTTTCAGCTCTTGAGCGAGCTGCTGAATAACGTGTGTGCTAAGGGTATTCAACGGTTTGCCGCTCAAGCCGCCTTGCTGTTCGGCGTGAGGCAAGCCGATAACGTCTTCGCGGGAGAGCGTGGTGTTGCCCGCAATCACCCCATCAATCTGATGACGGATCAGACTATCGGCAACAGAGGCAATCTCGTCAGCGGATAAATCCGGTGCAATTTTCAGAACTAACGGCTTGTAAACCCCTTGTCGATCGGCGAGCTGTCGTTGTTCGGCTTTCAACGATTTCAGTAACTCGTCCAGTGCTTCGCCATATTGGAGTGAGCGCAGGTTTTTGGTATTTGGCGAAGAAATATTGACGGTGATATAGCTTGCGTGCTGATACACTTTACGTAGACAAATTTGATAATCGTCCCAGCTTCGTTCAATCGGCGTGGTGGCGTTTTTGCCAATGTTAATGCCGAGAACGCCTTGATAATGGGATTTTTTGACGTTTTCAATCAACACATCAACGCCTAAGTTATTGAAACCGTTACGGTTAATAATGCCTTGTGCCTCAAGTAAGCGGAATTGGCGGGGGCGGGGATTACCGTCTTGAGCAACGGGGGTTACTGTCCCAACCTCAATAAAACCGAAACCGAGTTTGGCAAAACCGTCAATCGCTTCACCGTTTTTATCCGCACCGGCGGCAAGCCCAATCGGGTTTTGAAAGCTCAGTCCCATAACGGTTACGGGATTATGCGGGATCGGCTGTAAATTGGGCAGATAGCCGAGCCATTTCAATGCTTGTAATGAAAATTGATGGGCGTTTTCCGCCTCCATCGCAAACAATGCTTTGCGTATAAGAGGATAGAGCATTTGTAATATTTTTCCGAGATCCGACCGCTTGTAAAAGAGAGTGCGGTCAATTTGATTTCTATTAGCGAACGATAGCTGCCCGCTAGGTTATTGATGCGAAGTATGAAAAAGCCCAACGCATTGTTGGGCTTTTTCAATTAGTGGCTGAACATCGCCGAGATCGATTCTTCGTTGCTGATGCGACGAATAGCTTCGGCAAGCATACCGGATAGCGTCAATACACGCACTTTGTTTAACGCACGGATTTCCGCCGAAAGCGGGATCGTGTCGGTAACGATAACCTCATCTAATGCTTCGTTAGCCAAGTTTTTCGCTGCCGTGCCGGAGAAAACTGCGTGGGTTGCATAGGCAAATACACGGCGAGCGCCGCGTTCTTTTAAGGCTTCGGCTGCTTTCACCAGTGTGCCGCCGGTGTCGATCATATCATCAACGAGGATACAATCACGATCGGCAACATCACCGATAATGTGCATTACTTGGGCAACATTGGCTTTCGGGCGACGTTTATCGATAATCGCCATATCGGCATCGTTAAGCAGTTTTGCAATCGCTCTGGCACGCACCACACCGCCAATATCCGGTGAAACCACGATCGGATTGACTAAATCGGTTTTCTTCACAATATCCTCAATTAAAACCGGTGAACCAAACACGTTATCGACCGGCACATCAAAGAAACCTTGAATTTGTTCTGCGTGTAAATCGCAAGTAAGCACACGATCTACGCCCACACTGGAGAGAAAATCTGCCACCACTTTCGCTGTAATCGGCACACGGGCGGAACGGACACGGCGATCTTGACGGGCATAGCCAAAATAAGGGATAACAGCCGTGATACGACCGGCAGAGGCTCGGCGAAGGGCATCAACCATTACGATCAATTCCATCAAATTATCGTTAGTCGGTGCACAGGTCGATTGCACAATAAAAATATCTCCGCCACGTACATTTTCATTGATTTGTACTTGGATTTCGCCGTCACTGAAACGACCTACGGTTGCATCGCCAAGGGAAATATAAAGACGTTCAGCAATTCGTTTTGCTAGTTCGGGAGTAGCGTTTCCTGCGAAGAGTTTAATGTCAGGCATTTTAGGGGAACCTCTGGGTATTTATTAAGGAAATAATGATTGATGTAAAGGTGAAATATTTTGCCCTTTCGCCACAAAACCCTCAACATTGCGGGGCTTTTGGGCAAACAGCCGGCGGGCTTCATCTTCACTTTCAACTTCGGCAAATACACAAGCACCAGTGCCGGTGAGCCGAGACGGTGCATATTGTACCAACCAAGCTAACAATTCTTCAACCTCTGAATATTGATCCCGCACAATTTTTTCGCAATCGTTTGCCCACGGTTGGGCTAGACATTCCGTCATTGAGCGTACAGGCGTATTGCGGGGCAGGTCGGGGTGGTTGAATATGCGGGCGGTAGAAATGGCGACATTGGGTTTCAGCACGACATACCATTTTTCAGGTGGCGAGCAGGGGGATAATTTTTCGCCGACCCCTTCGGCAAAGGCAGCGAAGCCCCGTACGAAGACTGGCACATCAGCACCCAATGTCAGCCCTATTTCAGCCAGTTTTTCAAGGGATAACTCCGTTTGCCATAGCTGATTGAGCGCAACCAACACGGTAGCGGCATTGGACGAGCCGCCCCCCACGCCACCGCCCATTGGTAATCGTTTGGTTAAGGCGATGTTTGCCCCCAGTTTGCAAGCGGTCTGTTGTTGTAATAATGTTGCCGCCCGATAGATTAAATTATGCTCGGTCGGGACATCGGCTAACGGGTTGAGCAAGGTAATTTTGCCGTCTTGAGTGGGGGTAATCGCTAACTCATCGCCGAAATCCAAGAATTGAAACAGGGTTTGCAATTCGTGGTAGCCATCTGCCCGCTTGCCGGTGATGTAGAGGAACAGATTGAGCTTCGCCGGGCTGGGAAAACGGAATGTGTCTGCCATCAATAACTCCACTCGGTTAAGCGAATTTTTAAGGTTTGCGTGCCGTTTTCCAGCACAATCAATTTCGGCAGGTTTGGCTGACGATCTTCGTGATATTCAATATAATTCACCGTCCAAATGCTGTCGTTGAGGGGATAGCGGAATTGCGCGAGCTGACGTTTTTCGTTCACCACATACGGTTTGTCTAATTCCGGCAGCCCTTTGATCCAGTAGGCAAATTGATCGATAGGAAAAGCGACACCGATGATCTCTTTCATTAAACTGTCCATATCTTGCTCGGTGCGGGAGTTGCCCTCGCTGTCCGAAATCGTCAGCCCCCGTGGGTTACGCTGTAATTTCAAGGATTTACTGGATAGATTGGACGACATCGTAAAACTGAACGTCGTAGGATTTTTATACTGCCAATCAAAATGGGAGGAAAAGCGTTCTTCCGGCGAAATGTAACCAAATTGACCTTTGGCAGAAAAAGCAGTGATTTGCTTTAATTTGGTTAAATGTTGCTGCCATTGTGCATCATCGTGCGGGATCTGCTGGGTCGGGAGTGCTACTTCGGTCGGCTCGTTCAAAATGGAGGAACAGCTTGCCAAGGCTAACGGCACAGCACAAAAAAGTAGGGTTTTAAATGCGTTCATTGGATAGTCAGTCTAACAATTAAGAAGGTGGGCTAAAAGTATAGCCGAAAGTGGTCGGTTTTGCTGTATTTTTTGCAATATTATGTTGCAAAGCATAACGCTATGTTAGCCCGAATGGGCGAGGCGCTGGATTAACGCCCCGCCCAAATCATCAGATCTTAATAATTTAACGGGTCAATTCGGCTAAGATCACATCGGTTAAGGCTTGCTTTTCTGCCTCGGATAGCGCTTGCTGCCGATTGTTACTGACGACAAAAAAATCCTCCGCCCGTTCGCCAATGGTGGTGATCTTGGCATTGAGTAAATTAAGCGAGAGCCGATTAAAAATATCACCGATGTGGGCGAGTAGCCCTTCTCGGTCGAGGGTAAAAAGCTCAAAAGCGGTTTGATTCGGGTGAGAATCGGCTAAAAAACGCAGCTTGGTTTTTCGCCTAAAGGATTGATGTTTAATCGGTTTTTTAATCAGCTTAAAGGTTTGGTTTGCCGTTTGGCTGAGGGTATTGTGTAAGGCGCGATGAATTTGGCGACTGCGATCATCATTCAGTGGCTGCCCGTTGATTTCACTCACAATAAAACTGTCTAGCACCAAGCCGTTTTCGGAGGTGATGATTTGGGCATCGTGAATGGTTATTTTTTTCTGGCTTAGGGTTTGCGCCAATCGGGCGAACAGTTGGGGTTGGTCGGCGGCATAAATGAAAATTTCTGTTGCGCCACGGGCATATTGATTGCTGACTAACACCATCGGCAGTTGCGGATTTTTCACATATTTGATCGCGTGCCACACCAGTTGGGTCGGAGTGTGGCGGGTGAAATAGTGCAATGGGCAGTGCTGCCAAAACCCAAGTAGTATTGTATTTTCGGTGTCGTCCAACTCGGCAGCTAGCTGATTAAGAGCCGTTTGCTGATGCTGGCGGGCGAGTGTTTGGGTGTCAAGAGACTGATCGCCAAGTGCGAGTTGTTGGCGGGTAAGCTGGAATAATTTGAGAAAGAGCGAACGTTTCCAATCGTTCCATAAGGTTTCGTTGGTAGCGCAAATATCCGCCACGGTCAGACAGGTGAGTGCGGATAAAGCGGTCAGATTTTTCACCTTTTTTGCAAATTGGCGGATCACTTCGGCATCGTGAATATCCCGCCGCTGCGCCGTAACCGACATTGTTAAATGTTCGGCAACCAGCCACGCCATTTCATCGGCTTCTGCAGGGCTAAATTGATGCTGCAATGCAAATTGTCGCATATCCGCTGCGCCGACGGTTGCGTGGTCGCCTTCACGCCCTTTGCCGATGTCGTGAAAGAGCGCTGCCAAATAAAGACGGGACGGCTCGGCAAGGCGGGGCATTAACTCGCAGCAAAGCGGGTGTTTTTCGGCATTTTGGGGATCGAGAAAACTTTCCAGTTTGAGCATCACCCGCACGGTATGTTCGTCCACGGTGTAGAGGTGGAACATATCAAATTGCATCAGCCCTTCAATGTCTCGCCATTGGGGGAGGTAGGCGGATAACACGCCTAACTGGTGCATCGGTACAATCGCCCGTTGGACAAAACTGGGTTGATTGAAGAGGCGAAGAAAGCGTTGGCGGGCTTCGGGTAAATCGCTGAGCGGTTGGTTGAGTTTTTTCAGGGCAAGACGCAGTTGTCGTAGCGTAGTGGTACTCACTTTGGCATTTGGCTGTTGGGTCAGATGATAAAAGAGATCTAAAATCCGTTGCGGCTGCAGGCTGAAATCGCGCTGGTTATGGCAGAAAATAAGGTTATCCCGCAGGAAATAGCATTCATCAAGCGGTAACTTGTCGCCTTTTTTTTGCAAGGGCGACAGAATAGTCTGTTCAAAATGTGCCAGTACCAGTCGGCTAAGCTGTGAAATGGATTGGGTTGCTCGGAAAAAGGCTTTCATCATCGCTTCAACAGGCTGATTACCCTCGCCAGTGTAACCAAGCTGTTCACTCAGTTGCAGTTGCCGATCAAAACGCAGGCGGTTATCATAGCGTTTGAGCTGCAAATGCAAGGCAAACCGCATTCGGAATAAAACCGTCTGTGCGTGGTTAAGTTCCTGATATTCTTCATGAAAAAGAATGCCTTTTTGGCTCATTGCCTCGAGACTGTGAATGCCGTATTGACGGAGCATTATCCAAGCGATCAAATGCAGATCCCGTAAACCGCCAGGGCTGTGCTTTAAGTCCGGCTCAAGGTTGTAACTGGTATTGTGATAGCGGGCGTAGCGTTCGGTTTTTTCCGCCATTTTAGCGTGGAAAAAATCGTGCATCGACCAAAAATCCGGCTGATAAAGAGACGACATTAACGCTTGCCATAAGTCTTTGTTTCCACACAGAAAACGGCTTTCAAACATATTGGTCGCCACCGAAATTTCATTCCGCCCGATGTCTAAACACTCTGTTAGGGTTCGTACTGACGAACCGACCTGAAATTTACTGTCCCATAATAAATTCAATAATTGGTTGAATTGCATCTGATCGGGTTCGGAAAGTGGGGTATTTGTTAGCAATAAAATATCCAAGTCCGAAAGAGGAAACATCTCCCGCCGCCCATAGCCGCCCACAGCGATTAACGCAAGATCCTGCCGATCGGCAAAGCCGAATTGTTGCCATAATTGTTGCAAAAGCTGATCGTAAAAATCACTGCGTTGTTGGAGTAGGGCATTAACGTGGCATTTGGCAAATTCATTTTTTTGTTGAAGCGTAAACTCGGCAAGCCGATTTTTTAGATATTCACTTTTTATCATAAGGATTCCTCTTATCACCTATAAGTGCAAGCGGTTAATTATGCTATACTCTTTGCAAATTGACACTAAAACCCATCCAAAATGAAAAAAAAGACCTTTTTTATTTACGACTATGAAAGTTTCGGGGTGAATCCGGCGCTTGACCGTCCGGCGCAATTTGCGGGGATTAGGACGGACAACGAGTTTAACATTATTGGCGAGCCGGTGATGTTTTACTGTCGGCAAACGCCGGATTATCTGCCGAGTCCCGAGGCGGTAATGGTAACGGGGATTACGCCGCAGCATTGTAATCAACACGGCTTGTCCGAGCCGGAATTTGCGGCACGTATCCACGCAGAATTTAGTCAGCCGAATACCTGTGTGATGGGGTATAACAATATTCGATATGATGATGAAATGACCCGCTATACCTTTTTCCGTAACTTTTTTGATCCCTATGAATACAGTTGGAAGAACGGTAATTCCCGTTGGGATTTGTTAGATGTGGTAAGGGCGTGTTATGCCTTGCGTCCGGAAGGGATAGAGTGGGCGTTTGATGAGGAAGGGCAGCCGAGTTTTAAACTGGAAAAGCTAACCAAAGCGAACGGTATCGCTCACGAGAATGCCCACGATGCGATGGCGGACGTTTACGCTACGATTGCGATGGCAAAATTGCTGAAACAAAAGCAGCCCAAATTGTTCGATTATTTCTTTGAAAATCGCGGTAAAAAAGCCCTTGAAGCAATGATTGATACCGGCGAAATGACCCCGTTGGTTCACGTTTCGGGTATGTTGGGCAATTATCGGGGCAATACCGCTTGGGTTGTGCCGCTGGCGTGGCATCCTACCAACCAAAATGCAGTGATTGTGTGCGATTTGGCCGGTGATATAAGCGGTTTGTTAAATGAAAGTACCGAGGTGCTGCGGGATCGTCTTTACACCAAGAAAACGCTTTTGGAGGAACAAGGCGTGGCAGCCGTGCCACTGAAATTGGTGCATATCAATAAATGCCCGATTCTTGCACCGGCGAAAGTCTTATTGCCGGAGAATGCCGAGCGGTTAGGGATTGATCGCTCGCACTGTTTGGCAAATTTGAAAGCGTTAAAATCGCAAAAAAGCGTGGTGCGTGAAAAAGTGGTGGATATTTTTAGCCAAGAGCAAGCCTTTGAGGCAAGCGATAATGTTGAAACAACGCTGTATAGCGGTTTCTTTGAGCCTGCCGATAAAAATAATATGGCAATTTTGCGTAGCTTAAAACCGGAAGAATTAGCCCATCACGGCTTAAAATTCAGTGATCCGAGAGTGGAAAAATTATTGTTTCACTACCGTGCTCGCCACTATCCTCACACGTTAAGCAAAGCAGAGCAGGGACAGTGGCAAAAATATTGCCAAGCCCAGTTGGCAAACAAAATGGCGAGCTTTAACCAATCATTAAATGATCTGTTTAATTTGCACCACGATGATGCGGATAAGGTAAAATTATTGACGGAACTGACCGCTTACGCCGAGCAACTGTGCGAAACGCCGTCCGTTACCTATACCCAAAATGATGAACGATCAGCCCTTTGGGTGAATGAGCTAAATCAGCTTGCCGAACAGCCCTTGGATAGAGCGGAAAAGCTGAAAGCCCTTGAAGCGCTATTCGGCAAAAAATAAACGGATAACAGCTCTAGACAACATTTCGGCAACCCATTACTATGACAAAATTAACAGCCCGATAACATTAAGGAAAAATATGAAAAAAACATTGATAGCTCTTGCACTTGCAACTTTCTCTTTGGGGACATTCGCCACCCAGCAAGCGGTCGAAAATAGCCAAATGCTTGCAAAAAACGCACTGGTATTACAAACGGATTTTAGCTTGAAAGACGGTGCAGTGTCTGCGATGCAGGGCGTTGCCTTTGGGGTTGATCCTGCCCTTAAAATGTTTGATTTAACCCACGAAATTCCCCCTTACAATATTTGGGAAGCTGCGTACCGCTTGTATCAAACCGCCAGTTATTGGCCGAAAGGCACGGTGTTTGTGAGCGTGGTCGATCCCGGTGTCGGTACGGATCGTAAATCGGTGGTGCTGAAAACCAAAAGCGGTCATTATTTTGTGACACCGGATAACGGTACGCTCACCTTGGTTGCCGAGCATTTTGGCATTGACGAGGTGCGTGAAATTGACGAAAGCAAAAACCGTTTGGCAGGCTCGCAAAAATCTTACACTTTCCACGGGCGTGATGTTTATGCGTACACAGGAGCAAAATTGGCTGCCGGTCAGATCAGCTTTGAAGAGGTCGGTCAGGCTTTAGCGCCGCAAGTGGAAATGATTGAATACCAAAAACCGAGCTTAGAAAACGGTGTCCTCAAAGGCAACATTCCGGTGTTGGACATTCAATACGGCAATATTTGGACAAATATCAGCGATGAATTATTGGCACAATCCGGTATCGCTAAAGACAGCCGTGTATGTGTCGAGATCAGCGAACGCCAAGGCGAAGAACAAAAAGTGCGTTATAGCGGCGCAATGCCGTATAAGAGCAGCTTCGGCGATGTGGAAGAGGGCAGACCGCTCCTTTATCTCAACAGCCTATTAAATGTCTCTTTCGCCTTAAATATGGATAATTTCTCGGAAAAATATAAGGTGAAATCCGGCGCAGAGTGGTCGGTTTCAGTGAAATCCTGTGAGAAGAAAACGGACGCTGCCGCTCACTAAATGCTTTTTAACGATAATATTGGACGCAATGGATGCGTCCGCTTTTTTAGACTATGACGCAACTGATTGAAAAACACCCTTTCCCCGCTATTTTACCACCACAGGCAACCGTAATGATGATGGGAACGTTTCCACCGACCTTGGAAAAACGGTGTATGGATTTTCACTACCCCAATTTCCAAAATGATATGTGGCGCATTTACGGTGCAGTGTTCTTTGACGATACGGCGCATTTCCAAGTTGACGGCGAAAAGCGTTTTGACCCAATCAAGATCGAAGCCTTTTTACGCACGAGGGGCATTGGCTTGTGTTCAACGGCTCAAACGGCAATTCGCGAAAAAGGCAATGCGTCCGACAAATTTTTAAAAATTGTCGAGCCTGTCGATTTAACCGCAGTATTGGCGAAACTGCCCGCGTGCCGTTGGTTATTTACTACCGGTGAAAAGGCCACCGAAACCCTGTTGGATTTATTACCGGAAAAACTCAAAATGCCGAAAACTAACCAATATATTGCCTTTCCCTATTTGGCGGATCGCCCGTTGTTTTTGTATCGGCTGCCTTCCACCTCCCGTGCCTACCCGTTGAGCTTGGCGAAGAAGGTCGAGGCGTATCGGGCATTTTTCCAGCAAGCCGGCATTTTGTAAGGAAACGGCGATGATTTATGATTTACACAGCCACAGCCGTGCATCTGACGGGGTACTCACTCCCACGGAATTGGTCGAAAGAGCGGCATCACGTCAGATTGAAATGTTGGCATTGACCGATCACGATACGGTTGCCGGCATTGCGGAAGCCCGTCAAGCTGCGCAACAACACGGTATTCGCTTTATCGCCGGGGTGGAAATTTCAATTTTATGGCAGGAAAAACCAATTCACTTAGCCGCCTTAAATATTGATGAAACCCATTCGGCGATGACTGATTTACTCGCACAACAAAAAGTGTGGCGGCAACAACGGGCGGAGCAGATCGGCGAAAAATTGGCAAAAGCGGGAATTCCCAACGCGTATGAGGGGGCGAAAGCCTTAGCAAGCGGTGAAGTAACCCGCGCTCATTACGGACGATTTTTAGTGGCGCAGGGCTATGCCCGCAATGATGAACACGCCTTTAAACGCTATTTAGGTGCGGGGAAAACCGCTTACGTCAAACCGAAATGGTGCTCGCTTGAACAGGCGATTGACGCCACTCACCAAGCCGGTGGCGTGATTTGCGTTGCACACCCGCTGCGGTATAAATTAACGGCAAGGTGGATACGGCGACTTATCGAGGACTTCAAACAAGCGGGCGGAGACGGCATTGAAGTGGCAGGCTGTGCGCAAACGCCCGATCAACGTCAATTACTGGCACGCTGGGCGGCAGAGTTTGACCTGTACGCGTCCGGCGGCTCGGATTTTCATTATCCGGCGGGTTGGATAGAATTAGGTAAAGGCTTAACTTTACCGGAGAGCTGTAAACCGATCTGGCAACGGTTTTGAGTGTGCAAAAAATCTCGCCCAACCGACCGCTTGCACTACTGAAAATTTTATCCAAATCCGCTAAACTAACCCCTTTTTATTTATGGCAAATAATGGTGAAAAATGGCTGAAATAGCAAAAAACACGGCGGACAAAACCAAAGATAAGCAGCTTGAACAAATTGCGATTGCCCCGCATTCGATAGAGGCGGAACAAGCAGTGCTGGGCGGTATTATGCTGAATAATGAATACTGGGACAGTGTCGCCGAACGGGTGCAGGCAACGGATTTTTATACCAATGCCCATAGGCTGATTTTTGAGCAAATGACCGAGCAGGTGCGTGCCGGGCAGCCGATCGATATTATTACCCTCGACCAAGCCTTGAAAAACCGTGGCATTTTGCAAGATGTCGGCGGTTTTGCCTACCTTGCCGAATTATCGAAAAATACCCCTAGCGTTGCCAATATTTTAGCCTATGCCGATATTGTCAGTGAGCGGGCAATCCGCCGAGAGCTGATCAGCGCAGGCAATAAAATTGCCGAAATCAGCTACAATCCGAAAGGAATGTCGGTGAAAGACGTGCTGGACGAAGCCGAGCGGGCGGTCTTCCATATTGCTGAAAAACGCACCTCAAGTGATGAAGGGCCGAAGAGGGTGGACGATATTCTGATTGAAACCATTCAGCGCATTGATATGCTCTCTAAAAGCAAAAATAACGGCGGGGTTACGGGCGTATCGACCGGTTTTGTCGATTTGGACAAACGGACTGCCGGGTTGCAGCCGTCCGATTTGATTATTGTCGCCGCCCGCCCGTCAATGGGGAAAACCACCTTTGCAATGAATTTATGCGAAAATGCCTCGTTGCTGGATATTGAGCAAACCGATGAACAGGGGAATACGGTCAGAGTGCCGAATAAACCCGTGCTGATTTTCAGCCTTGAGATGCCGGCGGATCAAATTATGATGCGGATGTTTGCCTCATTATCAAGGGTCGATCAAACCCGTATCCGCACAGGGCAAATTGATGATGACGATATGGCTCGGATTGGCTCAACGGTGGCGATGTTACAGCAGCGCAATAATATCTATATTGACGACAGCTCCGGCTTAACCCCAACGGAGTTGCGTTCCCGTGCCAGACGGGTCTATCGGGATAACGGCGGCTTGAGCTTAATTATGGTCGATTACTTGCAGTTAATGCGTGCGCCGGGCTTTGCCGATAACCGCACCCTTGAGATTGCCGAAATCTCCCGCTCGCTCAAAGCCCTTGCCAAAGAGCTGGAAGTGCCGGTAGTCGCCCTCTCCCAGCTTAACCGAAGCCTAGAACAACGGGCGGATAAACGACCGGTCAATTCCGATTTGCGTGAATCCGGCTCGATTGAGCAAGATGCGGACTTGATTATGTTTATCTATCGGGACGAGGTCTATCACGACAATTCCGAATTAAAAGGCGTGGCGGAAATTATCATCGGCAAACAGCGTAACGGCCCGATTGGGCGAGTGCCGCTGACATTCCACGGGCAGCATTCGCGCTTTGATAACTATGCAGGCAATGCCTATCGGGAGGAAGATTAAAATGTTGTGTGCTATTTATAAAAGCCCCAAAAAAGACGGAATGTATCTTTATGTGGCAAAACGGGATCAATTTGATGCCGTACCGGAAACACTACGCCAAGCCTTCGGCAAACCGCAATTTGTAATGCTGTTTAACCTAAACGGCGAAAAAACACTACAAAATGCGGATAACGCTACAGTAAAAGCGCAAATCGAAACCAACGGATTTTATTTGCAAATGCCGCCACCGATTGAGAATTTACATAGCCAGTTTCTCGCTGCTCAAAAACAGCGTGAGGATTAAGGTTTAAAAAGAGGGAATTGAATGTTCCTCTTTTCCTTTCAATATTCTGAGTTATTAGTGATAAAAGAGGCAATATGCAAGCCCGGAAAAGCCGAGTGAGAAACTGGCGGCACAGGCAGGTTTAGATTGGGAAACGGGTTTTCCGCTGAAGAAATAGGGAGCTACCGCACATTAAGCTAGGTTTAATGTGCGGTATGTTTTTTGCAAAGTTTTATCAAAATCAACCCGCTTGCTTTCTGACATTCTCCATTCTTATTGCCAGAATTTCTTCTTGGAGGTGTGTCCGATACCGGGGTTAAAGCTATTGGTTGGATCAAGCTGTTGGTAGAATTGGCGCAGCTCCGGTTTGGCTTGATATAAATGCCCGACATTATGTTCGGCGGGGTATTGTGCGCCCCGTTTGTCGAGTAAGGCTAACATTTCGTGTTCCAGAGCCTGACAATCATTGCCTTTTTTCACGATGTAATCTTGGTGGAAAACGTGGCACATAAAATGCCCGTAGTAGAGTTTATGGCTGATTTTGCTATCGATTTCTGGCGGTAAGACTTCAAACCAGTCTGCATCATTGCGGCGTAAAGCAACGTCTAGTGCGACAATATCTTCAACCGCTTGGCTGTGAATGGCTCGGTAGCGTACGGCGGCGGAAGCCACGGCGAAACGGTGCAGCATTGCCGCTTGGGTTTCGGTGGTATTGCATTCAAAATAGCCGCCTTTAGTGCTATCGGTAAAATAGTCGGCGAGAAAGGCTTGTGCTTCCTGCACGCCTTTTCCACCCATTTTTACGATCAGGTGATGTTCGTATTGATCTCGGTATTGACATAGGCTTTCGGGTAAATGCTGTGGCAGTAATTTACTGATGGATTGTAATAATTTATCGCTTAAATGTGAGGGTAAGAACGGCACTTTTTTGGCAAGACGATCCATTTTGGCTTTTAAGGCAAACAGCGTCGGCAGGCGGTGCGTGCCGAGTTTTTGGATGACCCAGAAAGTGTCTTTGCCGTAGTCTGCGGCAATATCAAACGCATCACGGTGGATATATTCACCCGAAATCGGCAGTTGTTCAAATTCAGATAACATTTTGCGGCGAATGTCGTTTAGCACTTGGGTTTGATTTGTGCCGATGTAGAATACGGCGGTCTGTTTTTCGGCGGGAAAGGTGTCCAAACGTACGGCAAAAATGGCTAATTTCCCTGCACTGCCGGAGGCTTCGTAGTGGCGACTCGGGTCAGCGTTGAAGCGGGCGGGGGAGTGTTCATCAACTTGGCGAACGTGTTGGCAGTAAGCGTGATCGTGCCCTTTGCCGCAATCGTGGGCGATATCTTGGGCTTGGTAACGGCTGTGTTGTAGGTTTTGGAGAATGTCTTCCGGTGTCTCGCCTAATGCAATACCGAGATGATTTTTGAGTTCTAATTCGCCTTGGGCATTTAACTGGGCAAAGAGAGCCATTTCCGTATAAGCCGGCCCACGTTGCACCAATGCGCCGCCGGAGTTGTTGCAAATGCCGCCGATAACCGAAGCCCCGATACAAGACGAGCCAATCACCGAATGCGGTTCACGCCCGTGAGGTTTTAACATCAGTTCCAATTCATTCAGGGTTGAACCGGGCAGGCAGACGGCTTGTGCGGCATTTTCAATCAACTGAATCCCGTTAATCCGCATTGCGTTGATTATTACAATATCCCGATCATAGTCGTTACCGCTTGGGGTTGAACCGCCGGTTAAGCCTGTGTTGGCTGCTTGGGTAATGATGATTACATCAGCCGCTACACAGGCTTTCAGCACTTGCCAAAATTCTAATAGGGTGGCAGGACGGACAACGGCTAACGCATTGCCGCTACCGAACCGGTAGCCGCTGCGGTAGGGTTCGGTTTTATCAGGATCAGTGATGATATAGCGTGTGCCGACAATTTCGGTTAAGCGGGCAATTAAAGATGAATGGGACATTGTGCCTCCTCACAGACAAGCGGTCGGTTTTGACCGAAAAATTGTAAAATAATAATAGCGGGCATTGTAATCAGAATGCAGGCTAAAATCATATTGAATTGTTTGTTTATTGTACTATTTTGCAACTAAATGTCTATTTTGAGAACTAGATCACATAACATTTCATTAACAAATATTGATCCAAGTATTAACTGGTTATAAAGTAGCGTGCAACGACGAACAGCGGTACAGTCCGTCCTATCTTAATAAATTGAATTTGGAGGAACGCTATGCACTCGCAACAACAAACTTTTAAACCGACAGATGAATTTCGCCGACAAGCCAATGTGTCCGGTTTGGAAGATTATCAATCCCTCTGGGACTTTGCGGATAAGGACTATTTACAGTATTGGGCGGATCTTGCCCGTGAGCTTATCACGTGGAAAAAACCGTTTATGCAGATTTTTGACGATAGCGAAGCACCGTTTTATAAATGGTTTAGTGATGGTACTTTAAATGTGTCCTATAACTGTTTGGATCGTCATCTACCGGATAAAAGCGATAAAATAGCGTTGATTTTTGAATCGGACTTCGGGCAGGTTTCCCAATTTACCTATGCGCAATTACACAATCGGGTGTGCCGTTTTGCGAATGCGTTGCGTGAGTTAGGGGTGAAAAAGGGAGATCGGGTCATCATCTATTTGCCGATGATTGCTGAAGCGGTGATTGCAATGCAGGCTTGTGCCAGAATTGGGGCGGTTCACTCGGTGGTGTTCGGCGGCTTTTCGGCGGGTGCATTGCGTGATCGGGTAGAAGATGCCCAAGCAAAATTGGTGATTACCGCAAACGCAGGCTTACGGGGCGGGCGGATTATTCCACTCAAAGAAACAGTGGACGAAGCCCTCGAATTAGGGTGTAAAACCGTAGAAAATGTGGTGGTGTATCACCGTGTCAATATTGATACCCCTTGGAAAAAAGGGCGTGATCTGTGGTGGAACGAATTGTCCAAAAATCAGCCTGCTTTCTGTGAGCCGGAATGGATGAACGCCGAAGATCCGTTGTTTATCCTTTACACCTCCGGTTCAACGGGCAAGCCGAAAGGCGTAGTGCATAGTACCGCCGGTTATTTATTAGGGGCGACAAACTCGTTCTACTCGATTTTCGATCACAAAGCCGATGATGTGTATTGGTGTACTGCCGATGTCGGTTGGATCACGGGGCATTCTTATGTCTGTTACGGCCCGTTAGCAAATGGCACAACGCAGATTATTTACGAAGGCGTGCCGAATTATCCTGATGCAGGACGGATTTGGCGAATGATCCAACGCCACAAAGTTACCATACTTTACACGTCACCGACCTTAATCCGCTCTTTAACCCGCTTGGGCGATCATATTCCAAAAAAATACGATCTCTCATCGCTACGTTTGCTTGGTAGTGTGGGTGAACCGATTAACCCGGCGGCGTGGCTGTGGTTCTATGAAGTGGTCGGCGGCAGCCGTTGCCCGATAGTCGATACTTGGTGGCAAACGGAAACCGGTTCGATAATGCTGTCGCCAATGCCGGGCGTGAACCCGACCAAACCGGGATCGTGCGCCTTGCCGTTGCCGGGCATTATGGCAGATGTGGTGAATGAACAGGGGCAGAAGTGCGAGGTAGAAGAAGCTGGTGCATTAGTGATTAAACGTCCGTTCCCGTCAATGTTGCGCACCGTATGGGGCGATCCGGAACGCTATAAATCTAGCTATTTCCCACAAGAGTTTGGCGGTAAATATTATGTTGCCGGCGATTCGGCGCAACGGGATAAAGACGGCTATTTTTGGATTTTAGGGCGTACCGATGACGTATTAAATGTGTCCGGACATCGTTTAGGCACGGCGGAAATTGAATCGGCATTAGTCGCTCACGAAAATGTCGTAGAAGCGGCGATTGTCGGTAAACCGGACGAGATCAAAGGCGAAGCGGTGGTTGCCTTTGTGGTACTGAAAGGAGTCAGACCGGAAGGCGAGCAAGCCAAACAGCTTGCTGAAGAATTGAAACTTTGGGTATCGAACGAAATCGGCAAAATTGCCCGTCCGGAAGATATTCGTTTTGCGGATAATTTACCGAAAACCCGTTCCGGTAAAATTATGCGTCGTTTACTGCGTTCGATTGCGAAAAACGAAATGATTACCCAAGATATTTCCACTCTTGAAAACCCGCAGATTATCGGGCAGTTACAACAACAGATAATGTAATCGTTCGACATAACAGAAAGGACATCATTTGATGTCCTTTTTTGCATAAATCACGATGTGCCACGCTTATATCATTTGTTTTAATAGCGGACGCTGGTATAGCGCCCCTTAATTTGAATGAAACTAGCCGTGTTGTTGTCAAAAATGCGTGAAATCTGACCGCTTGCAATTATTTGCGGAAGTAGTGCAACAGCGGTTCGGGCTGCTGAATAAACGGGGAGAGATCTTTTTTGTCGGGATGACCAATATAAGGGATTTGCCCTAGTAACGGTGCGTCAATTTTCTGGGTCAAAAGTTGGATTAGTTCGGCATAATGGCGTAAGCCGGGGTTAATCCGATTTGCCACCCAACCGATCAGTTCTACCCCCTGTTGTTTGATTGCCGCAGCGGTTAAAAGGGCGTGATTGACACAACCCTCCTTGATGCCAACCACCAAAACGGTCGGCATTTGGTTTTCTTTCACCCAGTCGGCGAAGCTCAAATCTTTATTGATTGGGGTGAGCCAGCCGTAAGTACCTTCAACCAAAACGTTATGATAGTTCTGTTTTAAACGGGCGAGATCACTGTTGAGCTTGCTCACGGAAATATGGCGTACGGCGTCCAGTGCGGCAAATACCGGCGTGCTGGAGTGAATAAATGAGTAACTGTTAATTTCCCGATAGTTCACGGCGGTCGGGCAACTTTGCTGAATAATCATCACATCACTGTTATTTTCGCACGCATAATCGTCTTGATTCGGCTCGGTTGGCAGGGAATCATCTCCGCCGCAGGCGATCGGTTTATAGCCGACTACCGGAATGTCGTATTGGGCTAAGGTTTGGAGTAACGCCCGTGTTACAATGGTTTTGCCCACGTTCGTGTCCGTACCTGCAATGAATAAACAAGGCATAATCTTCTCTGTTAAGAAACGGTTACAAAATTCGGTATAGTTTAACGAAAAAGTAATAAAAGAATAATGTTCTCGATCAAATTCTTTGTATTTTTATTTAAATTCAATGAGATTTTTGAGCAGATTGCCTTTATAGATACCGAGTTTAATCGCCACTGCCGGAATGAGCGGGCTGTTCCAATCGTATTGGCTGGTAACGAGATCGATATTCAGATCGTGGCGCAGTAAATTTTGCCCTAATTTTGCCTGCACTCGCTCAAATAGCGGGGTCTTAATGTGTAATAACGGGCTGTTGAGCATAATTTTTTCGGTGGAAAAAATATTGATCAAATTCATCAGCATATAGGCTAAATTGTCGCTCAGATGCTCTAAAATCGCAAGAGCGTGCGGATTTTGACGTTCGACACATTGACAAAACCACTGAATTTTCGGTGATACACCCTCTTGTGTATTTGGCAGATAGCGGTCAATCAAGCGGGTCAATGCCGGAAGGGTAACTTGATTAGCCAGTTGGAAACGCTGCATTTCGTCCATTTCAGCGGCAATTTCTTCACTTAACGGCGAGAATTTCGGCATTATCATTTTATCGACATTCATTCGCTTATGTTCGTCTTGATGCAGTAATTTACCCTTGAGTAGTACGCTCAGATTGATAGTGTCGTCCAGTTGTAAGAAAATCACATTATCGTTGCTAATTAAACTGCCGAGGGTGGATTCCGCTAAAAACCATAGTTGGAAATGTTCGTTCAGCAGAATGGGGCAGTGGAACATTTCTGCCAGTGAGGTAGCGAGCGGACATTGCACAGAATGCTGCCCTAGCTGTGTGATCGCCGTTTTCTCCGCATTGATTTTGCCGAGTACGCTGACGGACACTGCCAAGATTTGCGCCTGATCAAGCGGGTGGTTTGCCATAAAATGTTGCAAACGGGCAAAAATCGCTTCGGCAAGGTGCGGATATTCCGCTTTATCCACGGTATAATCCGCCTGTTGTACGGCTTGACCGTTTAGCTCGCACAGGGAAATTGCTAATTTGTTTGAAGAAATTGTCAAACAGACAAAGTGCCAATAAAATGGCGAAACGGAAAGTCCGACCGCCGGACGACCTCGGGACGGCAAATTTTGCGATGCCCGCTCTAAAATAAATTTATGCTCAATCAACGTTTTTGTCAGCATTGTCATTGAAGCAGGGGCAAAGCCGGACAGTTTGGCTAAATCGGTACGGGAGATCAGTTCAAATTGTTCAACTAAACGGAAGACTTTACCTAAGTGTTGATATTTATACTCGTTCGATGATGTTTTCATTGGGTTCGCTCCATACGATAATTTCTTTATTTTGCTAACTTTATTGAGAATAGCAAATGCTTTGTTGCAAGAATGAGAGCCAGTTCACAAAATTATTTTGTCGGATAAATTAAATGGCGAAAAGTGAACCCGTAGGCAACTAAATAAGGATAAAAATGGCTAATAAACTCAATTATATCTGGGTCGAAACCGATCTGAAACTGGCGGAAATTTGCCGCCACGCTTGCCGCCGGCCTGTTGTGGCACTGGATACGGAATTTGTCCGCACCCGCACCTATTACCCGAAATTAGGTTTAATCCAACTGTTTGACGGGCAAAATTTATGCTTAATCGACCCGTTTGCGATCACCGATTTTTCACCATTTGTCGCATTATTGGCGGATAATAACGTGCTGAAAGTACTGCACGCCTGCGGAGAGGATCTTGATGTCTTTCAGCACGCTTTCCGGCAATTACCCCAGCCGATGTTAGACACACAAGTAATGGCGGGCTTTGCCGGACTTGGCGTGTCAGTCGGGTTCGCCAAATTAGTCCAGCACTATTTTGATATTGAACTGGACAAAGGCGCATCTCGCACCGATTGGCTAAAACGCCCGCTCTCCGATATTCAACTGCAATATGCAGCGGCAGATGTCCATTATCTGTTGCCGATTTATCACCAGCTCAGTGCCGCACTGCAAGCAAGCGGTTGGCAGGTGGCGGTAAAAGAAGAGTGCGAAGGGCTAATGGCAAAACGTACCCAGCTGCTTGACCCAAATGATGCTTATAAAGAGATTGGCAATGCGTGGCAGCTCAAACCGCAACAGTTAGCAGTGTTGCAAATTTTAGCCAAATGGCGAATGGAAGAAGCACAGAAACGGGATATCGCCCTCAATTTTTTGGTGAAAGAGCAGGGATTGTGGCACATTGCCAAGCACCAGCCGAAACATACTTCCGCCTTACTGGAATTTATGCACCCAAATGAAGTGCGTATTTACGGCAAAAAGTTGCTTTGGTTGGTGGAACAGGGCAGAGCCGTTGCGCCGGAAAATTACCCGCCGCCGATTACCCGCCTGATTGATGAAGCGGGCTATAAACCAATGTTGAAAGCGTTGCAAAAAGCCTTACCGGCGGCAAAACCGCCCGCACTTGCCGATGAATTATTTGCAACTAAACGTCAGCTTAATCAACTGTTTAAGTGGCATCAAAACGGGCAAAACCCTGATAAATTGCCTGAATTACTGACAGGCTGGCGGGCGGAATTTGGATGGAAATTGCTGGCAAGTTTGGAAGACGGCAAAGCATAAAAGAGAGGAGGGTAAACCCTCCTTTTCTTACTTTTCTGATATTCATATTAAAATCACAGTTTGTACGTTTGTAAAATTTTCCCATTACAAGCAAGCGGTCTGTTTAGAGGGAAAATCTGCAATATTGCATTGTAATGGATAGATGACATTATGAAACGGACGCCAGCGTGGCGTCCCTACATTCGAAGGAAAAAGAGAGAAATTAACGAATAAAATTATTTTCTATAATCGGACTAAATATTATTTGGGGAAAGACAAAATCACGCTTGTATGTAGGGACGCCACGCTGGCGTCCGTTATAAATCAAATTGTTTCGTCTGTTGAAAACGGTATGGTGTTTTTAAATCGTGGGCGCTAACTGCTCAACTCATCGGCAATGACTGCCGCTTGTTCCAACACTCTGGCGATGGCTTCTGGTTCTTGATCCGGCGGGTATTTGTAGCGTTTTAGCGTGCGGCGGACGAGGGTGCGCATTTTGGCTCGCACCGCTTCTTTGTACTGCCAATCAATCGTGGCGGATTGGCGTAGTTGGGCGGTGATTTCTTTAGCTAGTGCTTTCAGCGTTTCATCCCCCAGCCCCTGTACTGCACTGTCGTTTTTTATCAACGCATCGTAAAAGGCGATTTCCGCCGGAGAAAGCCCTAATTTTTCACCCCGTGCTAAGCGTTCGACAAAATCTTTGCCTAAGCGGATAAGTTCCTCCAACACTTCAAGCACAGATAGGCTTTGATTATGGTATTTCGTTAAAGCCTCTTTGAGCCGTTGCTCAAAGTCTTTTTGGGCGGTGATATTATTGGCGGCTTTGTCCCGAATTTGCTGGGCAAGGTAACGTTCTATTGCCATTAGCCATAGGTTTTGGGTTTGGCTGTTTTTCACCATTTCCAAAAATTCGTCCGAGAGCAAATTCAAATTCGGGCGATCTCGGTTGAGCAGTTCAAGCAAATTCACCGTGCCTTGTGCTTCCACTGCCTGATCGAGCAGTTTCACCAGTTTTAATTGGCGATCCTCGGCATTACAAGCGGTCGGATTATCTTCTTTTTTGGTAATAATGGCACGCACGCCATCAAAAAATGCCAATTCCCGCCGATAGGTTTGTGCTTCCGGTAATGTCCCGCAGAGTTGAAAGCCCTTTTTCGCCGAACTAACCGCCCGCAAGAACGCATTTTTGCGTGGGGTCGGGGTTTTCTTTTCGTCCTCGCTCGGCTCGCCGTCTAAGCCAAGAATGTGATTGACAGCCAGCAAAATTTGTTGGTAGAGCAAACGTTCGTCCGTGATTTGCAAAGAATGGAGTAGATCGAACCGCTTGTTTTGCACTGGGGTAGCAAATTGCCCACGGATAATATCAATATGCTCACGCATTTTATCCAGCACCGCTTCGAGATTATGCACCATTTTGCTCTTGCCGTTCGCTTTGCTGTATGTTTGCATTGCGTTTTCCAGCTCGCCCGTCAGCCCGATATAATCGACCACTAAGCCACCGTTTTCTCGGCTTTTGTTGCGGAATACCCGATTGACCCGTGCGATAGCCTGCATCAGATTATGCCCGCGCATTGGTTTGTCGATGTACATTGTGTTACAGCAGGGGGCATCGAAACCTGTCAGCCACATATCCCGCACAATCACGATTTTGAGCGGATCATTTGGATCTTTAAAGCGTTTTTCCAACGTTTTTTTATCCTGTGCGGCATAGATATGCGGCTGCATTTCGGCAGGATCACCGGCACTGCCGGTCATCACAATTTTAATTTGCCCTTGCTGAAGATCATCAGAATGCCAATCGGGGCGGAGTGCCGTAATTTGGTCGTATAATTTCACACAAATTTTACGGCTGGTAGCTACAATCATCGCTTTGCCGTCCATTAGTGCGGTGCGTTCTTCAAAATGGCTGACGAAATCGCTGGCTAATTTTTCCAAGCGTCCGTCCATTCCCATTAACTTTTCCATTAACTGAGACTTGTAGCTGTTTTCGTCATCATCAAACAGATTTTCCACTTCTTGCACGCTTTCGTCAAATTTCAGGCTCTCTTTGAGGGGAATTTGGCGACAGTCGTAGAAAATCGGCACGGTTGCGCCGTCTTCCACCGCATCACTAATATCGTAAATGGAGACATAACGCCCAAATACGTCCTGCGTATCCTTATCTTCAAGGCTAATCGGTGTGCCGGTAAAGCCGATAAAAGACGCATTCGGTAGCGCATCTCGCAAGTGTTTGGCGTAGCCGACTTTGTATCGACTATCACCAATTCTATTATCCCGATCTTCTTCATTTGTAGCGATACTTTCATTAAAGCCGTACTGGCTGCGGTGGGCTTCATCGCTAATCACAATAATATTGTGGCGGTCATTAAGCATCGGGTGGCGTTCTTCGCCCGCTTGCAAACCGAATTTTTGAATGGTGGTGAACAAAATGCCGCCCGTTTCCCGTTTGGCGAGTTCGACACGCAGATTATCCCGCCCGTCTGCTTGGATAGGCTCTTGGCGTAAAAGTGCTTTGCCGCTGGAGAACGTTTGGTAGAGCTGCCCGTCTAAATCGTTGCGATCAGTTACAACCACGATTGTCGGGTTTTTCAGGGCGGGTTGGGAGAGCAATTTGCCCGCATAAAACAGCATTGAGAGAGATTTGCCCGATCCCTGCGTATGCCACATTACCCCGATTTTGCCATCGCCTTCGGGGCTGGTGGCGAGTAGGGTGCAATCGACCGCTTCATTGACGCCGTAAAATTGGTGATAAGCGGCAATCTTCTTGATAGGTAAGCCTTTTTCATCGCTTTCAAACACAATAAAATTTTGCACATAATCCAACAATGCTTCGGGCTGCATTAAGCCATTGACAAAATCCGCTAGACTGTTGCCGAAGCTGATCCGCTGTTTTTGCTGCTCGTCCACCACACGCCACGGGGTAAAACGTTCTAAATTAGCGGTCAGCGACCCCATTTTCGTTTCCGTGCCATCGCTAATCACAAGAATTTGGTTATAAATAAACAGATCGGCGATCTCATCTTTGTAGGTTTGTAACTGGTTAAAGGCTTGAGTGAGGCTGGCACTTTCTTTCAGCGGATTTTTCAGCTCAATCACCACCAACGGCAAACCATTGATATAACCAATGACATCGGGGCGGCGATTGCCTTTCGTGCCTTTAATGGTGAGCTGATTGATGACATCAAAGCGGTTGGCATTCGGCTGCTGAAAATCCACCAAGCGGGCATAGTCCACTTTGGTTTCGTCCGACTGCCGATATTCCACCCGCACACCCGAACGCAAATAACGGTAAAGCGCCTGATTACGCTCGGCTAAGTTTGCCCCCGAAATACTGCATACCTGTTGAACGACTTCCAATACCGCCGAGTCGGGCAGTTGCGGATTGAGACGTTGAACCGCTTCGGACAGCAATGGACGGAAAACCACCTCGTTCGAGCGCTCCCGCCACGGATTTTCCCCGTCTGCCAAGATGGTTCGCCCGTCCGTATAATCCCAACCTTGCGCCTGAAAATCCGCCAAACAGGCTTGTTCTATGGTGTTTTCATTGATGTGCATTGTGTGTCCTTATTTTTGTGATCCTGATCGAAGAATTAAAATTATTTTCTCGCCCTTTTATATCAATGTTTTATATATTGAAATTGATTAAATACTATATCGGGCGCACGCAGTGCGCCCCTACAAATACATTGATATTGGTTTTATTGAACATAAATCATTTAATTTCATATAAATATCTAATATTTAATTTTATTACATCGTGCTGTGGGCGTATGCCGTGCGTCCGTATAAATACGTTGATATTGGTTTTATTGAATATAAATTATTTAATTTTATAT